>JAQVZK010000023.1 GCA_028708195.1 Desulfovibrio sp. | reverse complement strand
GACCTTGTGAACAAGGCACCCAGCCTCTGCGCCGAACTGGACGACAAGAACAGAACACTGGACAAGTTCACGGCCCGCTGGCCCAACACACGCGGCCCCGTGCAACTGGAGTATGGCGAAGAAATCGGCCTCGGCAACCGCGAATACGAGCTTGTAAAGATTTAAGCATGGCTTGACCACTGCATTCCAACGCACAGACGGGCCGGAACCTTCTTTAATGGCAGAAGGTTCCGGCCCTTTGACATAAACAGAAAATAGCAGGGAGGGAAGCGCCCGAAGCTCGAGCCGTGCAGCCCTCGCAGGCATGCGATAATGGGAAAGCCCAGCAGCGGTATCAGGGAACGTGCCGAGAGACCCGCGCCCAAAGGGCACAAATATCCCACGCCAAAGCGGCTCCCTTCCTGCCCCGGCGCTTACGCGAGCAGCCCCTGCGCAATGCGCGCCCCCTTCACGCCGCGCTCACCGTTAAATATAAGCTACTTATCCGTATTTATTAATGAGACTTGCGTGGCAACGGTTGTGGTGATATTTTTTCGCACCGGAGGCCTCATGGACGTTCCCTTGCTTGATGAAATAGTCATCATTTTTCTCCTTTCTATTTTCGTCACCGTTACCTGTAACAAAATCAAACTACCCGCTACGGTGGGTTTTTTACTTACAGGCGTTCTTTGTGGCCCCTCCCTGCTTGGCATAGTCAGCGACCGCGAAGCCATTGGGCATGTGGCGGATCTTGGCGTTGCCATGCTGCTTTTCACCATAGGCATGGAACTTTCAGGCGAGGCGCTTAACCGGCTGAAACGGCCAGTTTTTCTTGGTGGCAGCCTGCAAATAGGGCTGACTGTTCTGGCCGTTATGGGGCTTGCGCTTCTTGGCGGCTACACATACCAGCAAGGCGTCTTTATGGGCTGTCTGGTGGCGCTCTCGTCATCGGCCATTGTGCTGCGCATCATGCAGGAGCGTGGCACCACCAATACGCCAACAGGCCGACTTTCTCTGGCTATTCTGGTTTTTCAGGACATTATGGTGGCCCCCATGCTGCTGTGCGTGCCCCTGCTTTCAGGCACGCTGGACCTTTCGTTTGAAAGCGTCTTTTTTTCCATCTTGTGGGTGGTGCTTGCAACGGTCGGCGTACTGCTTTTTGCCCGCTTTGGCCTTGACCGGCTCATGGAAGCCGTGGTGCGCACCCGTACGAGAGAAATCCTGCTGTTGACCACCCTTGGCCTTTGCATGGGCATGGCGCTGCTGACCAATTTTTTGGGGCTTTCTTTGTCGCTGGGCGCTTTTATGGCTGGTCTTCTGCTGGCGCGGTCCGAATACAGCATGAGCGTCATTTCGGGCATTCTGCCCTACCGTGACGTTTTCATGAGCCTTTTTTTCATTTCCGTTGGCATGATGCTCAATGTGGAATTTTTTGGGCAGCACTTTTTTTCCATCATCGGGCTTACGGTCCTGTTCATTGTCGTCAAAAGCCTGCTTACGCTACCCGCGGTGCTGGTACAGGGCTATCCCCTGCGCGCCGCCATTATCACTTCTTTATCGCTGGCGCAGGTGGGTGAATTTGCCTTTGTTCTGGCGGCATCCGGCATGGCCGCCGGACTTTTTGACATGGACGCCTACCAGAATTTTCTCGACGTAAGCGTGCTGACCATGATGATCACCCCCGGCCTTATGGCCATTGCCCCCCGCCTGGCATGCAAACTGGCTGGCCAGTGCGCCCCCACCGAGCAGGCTGCTGCCGCGTCTGACAAAGAAGAAAACCACATGAAAGACCACCTTATCATCGTGGGTTTCGGCATCAGCGGCAAACATCTGGCCCACGTGGCCAAAGAATCGGGCATTGAGTATACCATTCTTGAAATGAACCCTGAAACTGTCAGCCGCTACCGCCATAAAGAACCCATTGCCCACGGTGACGCCTCGCAGCCTGTGGTGCTGGAGCACCTTGGCGTCACCCGGGCGCGAGTGCTGGTTATCGTCATTTCTGATCCATCGGCCGTGAGGGCTATTACAATTGAAGCCCGCCGCTTCAACCCCAACCTGCACATTATTGCGCGCACGCGCTTTGTGACCGAGGTGGCACCCCTGCGCCAACTGGGTGCGGACGAAGTCATTGCCGAAGAATTTGAAACGTCCATCGAAATTTTTACCAGAGTTCTCAGCCAATACCTTGTGCCACGGCAGGATGTTGATACGTTTGCAGCCCGCATCAGGCAGGAAAATTACCGCATGATCCGCCGCATGAGCTCTCCTATGGACTCGCTCAACAGCACAATAAACCGCCTGCCGGATATGGGCGTGCAGGCCGTGCGCCTTGGTACGGATTCACCCCTGTGCGGGCAAAGCCTTGCCCAGACGGAACTGCGCCGCAGACATGCAGTCACGGTTATCGCAATTCTGCGTGAGGGCATCACCCATGCATCGCCTGGGCCGGATGCGGTTTTTGAAAATGGCGACATCGTATATCTGTTCGGTAAAACAGATAAAATTATCGCCGTGACGCCGCTTTTTTCCGGGCCTGTGCGGGCCTCTGGCAAAAACAAAGAAAATGACCGGGAGCATCTGCAGCCGGCAACCTGAAAAGCACGTTTATTGATCAGCAAGGCTTGCGCATTTTTCCGTAGCCGTCTAGCATAGAAGACCCTTTTTGGGGCGGTAGCCCGGACAGTCTGCCACCACTACTTTTTTGAGGACCGTATGCAGGATCACAAAGAACTGCGCAGCCAGCTTGAACAAGCGCGCCGCATCGCCATAGTGGGGGCCAAGGACAAACCCGATCAGGCTGTGGACCGCGTGGGGCGCTATCTGATGGATGTGGGGTACGAAGTTTACCCTGTGCACCCCGTGCGCAAGACTGTCTGGGGGCTTACGGCCTATCCTGACCTGGCGGCCCTGCCCTGTCCTGTTGACATTGTTAATCTTTTTCGTGCTCCTCAATACTGCCCCGGCCACGCTCGCGAAGTGCTGGCCCTGCCGTGGCAGCCCGCGATTTTCTGGATGCAACAGGGCATCCACTCGCCCGAAGCGCGCGCCCTGCTGGTGCCCGCAGGCATCACCGTGATCGAAGACAATTGCATTATGGTGGCTCACGCCCAACTGCTGCCCAAGGCCGCCAAGACTCAAGGATAAGCTCATGTCTCTTGCATCGGATAAGGTTTTCAACTGCCGCATGTGCGGCCACTGCTGCGAAGGCAGCGGCGGAATTGTGGTCAGCCCCACAGACCTCACACGCCTGGCCGCCCACCTGGGGCAAGCCCCGGAAACAGTTGTTGAGCTTTACTGCTACCACGTTGGCGACAAGCTTAAAATCCGCAGTGGTGCTGACGGGTATTGTGTCTTTTTTAAGCAGGGGCAAGGCTGTGGCGTACACGAAGGCAAGCCGGCCATATGCAGGGCATGGCCTTTTTTTCGCGGCAACATCGAAGATCCCGCAAGCCTTGCTATGGCCAAAGAGTTCTGCCCCGGCATAAACATAGAAGCCCTGCACACAGAATTTGCCGAAGCCGGGCGTCGTTACCTGCACCAGAATGATCTGCTGGCCAGTGACAGCCGCTGCGAAGCCAACGCCCTGATCCTCAAATAAACCATGCGCCGCCGTACCCGCCAGATATCCCTCAGGGAATGCTATAGTGTTCTCAAGCTGGAGAAGAACGCAGACCTCGCTGCGGTCAAAAGCGCTTATCGCAAGCGCGCCTTTGAGCTGCACCCTGACCTGAACCCCGGCAACGCTGAAGCCAGCCGCGAATTCCAGTTGCTCAACGAGGCCTATGTCGCCCTTTCTGGAATCCTCAAGCATGAGGATGAGGTCAAACAAAGGGCTGAAGCCCGTCAGGGCGCACACAAAGCCAAAAAAGAAAGTAAAGACAAAAAGCACGCCGAAGCGGCCCAGCCAGAACAGCAGGCCGAAAGCAAGCCGCAGTCGCCGCCAACCAACGACGACACGGCCCAAAAAGCGCAGCGTGAAAATGCGGAAAAAATGGCGGGTGCCGCCGCAGGCTCCGGCCCCGATAAATCTCGGGCGGATCAAGCTGAAAAACCCAGGGCAGGCCAATCAGAACAGTCCCGGCCAAATCAATCTGAAAAATCTCGTGCTGATAACGGCAGAGCCACGGCCAGCGCTCAGGCTGACGCCAATGCAGAAGCCCGTGCAGAGGCAGCGGGTGCGGCCTATGCCGAGCAAGACGTGCTGCGCGACCTGCTCAACGACCCCTTTGCCCGCCGCGTCTTTGAAGATATTTACAGCGAGCTGAACAAGCAGCAGACAGAAAAGCCGCAGCAACAGGAACCCCGCCCCCAAACTGCAGAATCTGCCCCTCAAAGCCGCGCAAAACCAAAACCCGCGCCAAAAGCAAGGCAAAACACCACCCTGCATAAAGACAATCTGGCCGGGGGCACATCCAAATGGTCTTCGGACATGACGCGCAACGTCACCGGCATGGTCAAGGGTTGGCTGCGTCGCCAGATCGACGAAGAACAAAGCCTCACCCTGCCAGCCACCAAGCTGATGCCGGGCTACCGTGTGCGCCTTCAGATTCGGCAGGGCCTGCAGGCTGAACTCAAAACGGTTGAAATAACCCTGCCACCAGACTTTGCCGTGGGTAGGCCCATACGCCTACGCGGCCTGGGCAAACACGTTGGCCCCTGGCAGGGCGACCTTTATTTGACGCTGTATACTGAATAATTTGATATTGTTGCGCACTCAGGCCGGGCAGTTGCGCTGCCCGGCCTGAGTGCGTAACATTTTGTGGGAAAGTATGTTTTGTAACGGTATTTCCAGATTCACAGCAACAAAAATCCCGGCAATGCCGGGATTTTTGTTGCTGATTTGGAAGCGCCTTTTCTTTTATAGTGGCTCAGGCACAATATTAAACGCCATGTCCGCACCGTCCTGCGTCACTACATAGCGCAGGCGTTCTTCAATGTTATTTTGGGCGTCAAAGGTCAACACTATGGGTGCCCTCTCGCAAATGTCCTTAGGCTCGGCCACATATTCAAACGCGCCAATAATAACCTCGTCATTGACCTGACAGGTGCGGGCCGCAGCGCCGTTTAAAATGCAGCAGCGTGACCCGGCCTCGCCGTAAATAACGTAGGTAGAAATGCGCTGGCCGCTATTTTTATTCCATATATACACGAACTCCAGCGGCATAATACCCGCCAGCTTGCACACTTCAGGATCAAGGGTGATGGAACCGTGGTAGTCAAGCGCACATTGGGTCACCCGAATACCGTGTAATTTGGCGCGTAAAATCTTCAACATGTCATCTCTCCCGTTCAACAGACGCGGGCCATGCCCAGCTTACGCCCGCTCATGGCCATGCCCGCCAGGCATGCCAAATGTACCGTCACGCAAAGTTACCTTAAATAAAAAAGGCCGCACAAGCGGCCTGAAAATTACGGACTTTACCCCAAAAGATCAATACGCCTTGATATATTCATCCAGATTTTCGGCAGAACAGTTACGGCTGACCCAAAAAGCCGAGGCCCAGACCATAAGGGCGGTGGCTTGCGTGTCGTCCAGGCTTTTAATCTTGGATTCAAGGCTCGACTTGCTGGCTCCGTGGCGCAAATGTACACCGCCAACCTCGCAGGCGTCTGAAACCCGCAGCATGAGGTAGGAAAGCCGCGTGTGGTCAGGCATGAGCTTCATGTCTTTGTGAGCCTCAACAATGGTCTTCAGTTCCGGCCCGCTGAACATATGCTTTATGCTTGTAATAGCGCGAAAAAACGTATCTACTGCCCAAGGCAGAATAAACTCCGCACCAGCGCTTTTGGTACGGAAATAATCTTTGAGCCAACGTTCTTGATCTTCATTAATTCGTGCTGCGACCTGCGGCATGATGCCCCCGGAAAAATAGCTGTGCTGTTGCATTGCGTCCGGTTCATACATCTGCCGGACATCGTGTTATGCCATCTTCTCCTATGCGCTACACTAGTTAAAGCAAACTTTCAAGATAAAATCTAGACTTTTTTTTAAAAATACTTTCAAAGGGTTCGGTATTTTTAACACCACAAAAGATCATTTTTTCAGTTTCGCCTCAAAGGATTCTTGCTTGCGCAACTGCCCTCACAGGCGTAAATCGAGCCTGAGTGCATCTTCCGCAAGGACAAATCATGACATGCCCCCCCGCTAAAGTGTCCGCCTCCATAAAGGCTGGACCGCGCCCGGCAGCGCCTTCAGAGGTCGCGCCTTCAGAGGCAGCGCCGTTCGAAACAGAAACCACGCCATCTTTCGGTGCGGTGCGGCGTGCACTGGTTCGTGCCCATGCGGCCACCTTGCTTTTCGGCGTGTCCGGCCTTTTTGGTCGATTGTGCCAATGTTCTGCCTCGGTGCTGGTGTGCGGCAGGGCTGGTTTTGCCGTGGCGGCCCTTGCTTTGGTGGGCCTGAAAAAAGGACAGGTTCCGTGGCGTGGGATGAAGTCCGGCGACATCGTCGGCCTTGTGCTGACAGGGGTTTTGCTTGCTGCCCACTATGTAACTTTTTTTATGGGTATACAGGTAGGGGGCGTGGCGGTTGGAACCCTGGGTTTTGCCTGTTTTCCCGCATTTACCACACTTTTTGAATCCTTTGCCTACAAGGAGCGCCCAAGCAGCAAAGAACTGCTGTGCCTTGGGCTGGTTACCGTGGGCCTTGTGTGCACCGCGCCTTCTTTTTCTCTTGCGCATGACGGCACGGCGGGGCTTTTGCTTGGGGTGATATCCGGCCTTGCCTATGCCCTGGTAACCATTGCAAACCGCCGGTTTGCCAACCATCTTCCAAGTTTGCAGACCACGTGGTGGCAAAATGTGGTCACGGCGGCCTTTTTGTTGCCCTTTACATGGTGGCAATTTGCCGAAGTTCGGGCGCTGGACTGGCTGTGGATAGCCTGTCTTGGGCTCTTATGCTCTGCTCTGGCCTATGTTATCTTTATTGACAGTCTTGTGGTGCTCAAGGCGCGGCAAGCTGCCCTCATTATTACGCTTGAGCCTGTGTACGCCATTGTCGCCGCCTGGATTGTGCTTGGTGATGTGCCCGGTTTACGGGTCATACTTGGCGGCGGGCTTATTATTGGTTCAGTTCTTTTACTGAACAGACGCTGAACGGCAATAACACCAGGCTCTTTATGACGAAGATAGCAGTAAAGCCCGGCAATTCCTGGCTTTACTGCTATACCCTGATCCTAAAACATGTCCTGCATGCCATAGAGTTTGCCCGGTTTTTGTCCGGCCAGCCACGTGGCAGCCCGCAAGGCACCCTGAGCAAAGGTATCGCGCGAATGCGCGTGGTGAGTAACTTCGATGCGTTCACCGGGGCCCATAAAGTACACGGTGTGCACCCCCACCACATCGCCGCCGCGTATGGCCTGAATGCCAATTTGCGCCTTGGGCCTTTCGCCAATGATGCCGTCGCGGGCAGAGCACCGCACATCATTGAGTTCCCAGCCGCGCGCGTCAGCCAGGCATTCGCCCAGCGTCAGGGCCGTACCGCTGGGGCTGTCTTTTTTGCGGCTGTGGTGCAGTTCAACCATTTCGATGTCGTAGGAGTCGCCCAGGGCACGGGTCAGTTCCGGCAAAATCTTGCGCAGCACATTGACACCAATACTCATGTTGGATGCCCAAAAAATGGGGGCGCGCTTTGCCAGTTCGCGCAATTCGTCCTTTTCGGCATCGGTGAAGCCAGTGGTGCCAATAACAAGGGCGCGGCCGCTCTCTGCCACAGTGCGAGCTGATTGCAGGCTTACGGCCGGGGCGGTGAAATCAATGGTAACCGCGCCCGGAGCCTTGCCCAGCACTGCCGCGAGGCTGTCGCCAACGGGGCATGACGATGCGGCCAGTTTTTCCACATGCTCCTTGCTGTCCACAAGGCCCGCAAGGCTGAAGGCCTCTTCTGTCGCCGCCAGATGGCTGATGGTTCTGCCCATGCGTCCGTTGGCGCCTACTACGACAATGGCTGTACTCATACTTCACTCACTTTGTCTGCAAATTATTCCGAGACTACTTTGGCCTCTCGCAACATGTCCATAAATTCTGTTTCATCGAGGACGGTTACGCCCAACGCGCGCGCCTTTTCAAGCTTGCTGCCAGCTTCTTCGCCCGCCACAAGGTACTGGAGTTTTTTGCTCACGCTACCCAGGGGCGTGGCCCCGGCGGCCTCGGCCAGTTTTTCGGCCTGACCGCGCGGCATGCTTAACCTTCCGGTAAAAAGGATGGTTTTGCCAGACAGTGGTCCTGATGGCAGCGGGCTTTCACCCTGGGCGCTTTCTCCATTTGCGCCGCCCGGCGTGCTCTTGCCGCCGCCCTGCGGCCACAGGCCAAGCCCCTTGAAGCGTTCAAGCTGCTCTCTGTTGGCCGGGCTGGTAAAGAAATTGCGAATGGATGACGCCACCTCCGGCCCCACATCAGGCAGGCTTTGCAGTATTTCGCCGTCGGCTTTTTCCAGTTCATCCAGATTCTGAAAATGCGCGGCCAGTGTGCGTGCGGTCTGCTCACCCACATGGCGGATACCCAGGGCGCTGATGAGGCGCGGCAACGTTGCGGTATGTCTGGCCTTGTCGAGCGCATCCACAAACTTTTGCGCCAGCACCTCACCCATGCGCTCAAAGCCCAGCAACTCCTCAACCGTGAGGGTGAAAAGATCCACCGGGGACTGCACACGTCCGCTCGTGACCAGTTGTTCTATCCACTTTTGGCCCACCCCCGAGATATCAAGCCCCGCCTTGGACACAAAATGGCTGATGGCCCGCAGCCGGATAGCGGGACAGGACATATTTTCGCAGCGCCAGGCGGCCTCACCTTCTTCGCGGTAGGCTGGCTCGCGGCAAACCGGGCAATTATGCGGAAAAACGTATTCCTTGGCATCAACCGGACGTTTTTCAAGCACCGGCCCCACCACTTCAGGAATAACATCGCCGGCGCGACGCACTATGACCGTATCACCCACGCGCACGTCACGGCTGCGAATCTCGTCTTCATTGTGCAGGGTGGCGCGCGAAACCATAACGCCGCCCACGGCTATGGGCTCAAGCACTGCAACTGGGGTCAGCGCACCTGTGCGCCCTACCTGAATTTCAATATTCTGCAGCAGGGTTTGCGCCTGCTCGGCAGGAAATTTGAAGGCCACGGCAAAACGCGGGGCGCGCGCCGTGAACCCGAGAGCCTGCTGGGCCTCAAGATTATCAAGCTTGGCCACTGCCCCGTCGATTTCCATACGGAACTCGGGCCGATGCCCCCTGACCCACTGGGCGTACTCCTCCACCGCCTGCGCACTGTGGCACAGTCTGCCGTCAGGCGGGGTGAGAAAGCCGTATGCCCCAAGCCGCGCCATTACCTCTGATTGCAGGGTACAGGCAGGGGCTGGCGACCACTGCGCCTCACCCAGGCTGTAGGCCAGAAAACGCAAGGGGCGTGAGGCGACAATGGAGATATCGAGCTGCCGCAGGGTTCCGGCGGCGGCATTGCGGGGGTTGGCAAAAACATTCAGCCCCTGCGATTCCTGCTTTTGGTTAAGGGCGGCAAAATCCTTTTTATACATGACGACTTCGCCGCGCACCTCCAGCCTGGCAGGAAAGGGCCCAGGCCCGGCAAGGCGCAGGGGCACGGTGCGGATGGTACGCACGGCCTCAGTGACCACTTCGCCAACTTCGCCGTCGCCGCGCGTAAGGGCTTCTTGCATTGTGCCGTCAACGTAGACGATTTCCAATGCCAGGCCGTCCAGCTTGGGATCGCACCAGAAATTTTCTGGCAGGGGGCCGTTCACGTCCGCATCCCAGGCGCGGCGGATGCGGTCGGCAAAGTCCTGCCACTGCTCGGCAGAAAACACGTTATCCAGGCCGTACATCTGCAGGCTGTGCGCCTTTTTTGCCAAGCCGTCCACAAGTTTGCCGCCCACGCGCAGCGTGGGGGAATGGGGCGAGCGCAGTATAGGCCAGCGGTCTTCAAGGGTCTGCAATTCACGAAACAGGGCGTCAAACTGCTCGTCGCTGATCTCGGGTTTGTCCAGGGTGTGGTAGAGATAATTATGATGCTCAAGCTCTGCCGTGAGCTGTTGGACGCGCTGGCGCTCTTCGCCAGTGGGGCCGCTGGGGCCAGTGGAGAAAAGGCTGTATTGGGCCTGCCCGCCCTGACTGTTATTATGCTGCGACATGAAAAACCCTATGAGGCTGTGGGCAAGCCCGATTTTGTGAGAAGCTTTTAACCTTGCCGTCGGCGCATTGTAGCTTGAAACACCTGCGCGACCCGGCCTGCGGCGACCCCGCCCTGGAGCAGGGGCCACTGTGCCACACTGAATATAATAAAGGTTTTAGGTGGTTGGGCACGCGAGGGAGGCGCCCCTTTTGCAAAAGGGGCCCGCCCCCACAAAAACCTTCCACACAAAAGGCCACTCCACCTGCCCCGTAGCTAGTCAGGCAGGGCAATGAGCCGTGCGCGCAATATCCTGATGCGGTCGCGCAACTGCGCGGCCTGTTCAAATTCCAGATCACGGGCCGCCTGGCGCATTTCTTTTTCAAGCTTGGCCACCAGCAGGGCTGTATCCTCGGCGGTAAGCGGCATGGCGTCCGGCTCCTGCCCCTTGCCCTTGCCGCGCCCTTTGCCGCGCCCGCGTGAAGAACCATCTTCCACATACAAACTATCCAGCGGAGATTCAAGACTTTTACGCGTGCTTGTGGGCGTGATGCCGTGCTCTACGTTGTGGGCGGTCTGCCGTGCGCGACGGCGGGCGGTTTCGTCCATAGCGGCCTTCATCGAGTCCGTCATCTTGTCGGCATAGAGGATGACCCGGCCCTGCGCGTTGCGGGCAGCGCGTCCAAAGGTCTGGATGAGAGAGCCTGTTGAACGCAAAAAGCCCTCCTTGTCGGCATCCAGAATACAGACAAGGGATACTTCTGGAATATCAAGGCCTTCACGCAACAGGTTAATGCCCACCAGCACGTCAAATTCGCCCATGCGCAGCGCGCGGATGATCTGCATGCGCTCAAGGGTATCAATGTCAGAGTGAAGGTAGCGCGCGCGTACCCCCATGTTGCAGCAGTATTCCGTCAAATCCTCGGCCATACGCTTGGTCAGGGTGGTCACAAGCACCCTTTCGCCCCGGCTGACGCAGCCACGGCACTCGCCCAGCAAATTATCCATCTGGCCCTTGGTGGGGCGCACCTCCACCTCCGGGTCCACGAGGCCCGTGGGCCGGATGATCTGTTCGGCCACAATGCCTTGGGCCTGATCCTTTTCGTACTTGCCGGGCGTTGCCGACACATAGACAACCTGATTGAGCAGGGCTGTGAATTCGCTGAATTGCAGGGGCCTGTTGTCCAGAGCCGAGGGCAGGCGAAAGCCGTAGTCAACAAGCGTTGTCTTGCGAGAGCGGTCGCCCTTGTACATGCCCCCCACCTGGGGAATGGTAATATGCGACTCGTCCACAAAGAGAAGAAAATCTTTGGGAAAATAGTTGAGCAGACATGACGGCGGCTCACCTGCCACGCGGCCGTCCATATGGCGGGTATAGTTTTCGATGCCGTTACAGTAGCCAAGCTCTTCAATCATCTCAAGATCAAGCTGGGTGCGCTGCTCAAGGCGCTGGGCCTCCACAAGTTTGCCCTGCTCTTTGAACTGTGTCAGCCGCACTGCCAGTTCGTCGCGGATGTCACTGGCGGCGCGCTTGAGGTTATCCTGCGCGGACACGAAGTGGCTGGCCGGATACAGTACGGTTTTGGACACATCGGCCAGCACCTCGCCCGTGAGCGGATCAATTTCGCGCAGGGCGTCAATATCGTCACCAAAAAATTCCAGCCGCAAGGCACGTTCGTGGTGGTAGGCCGGGATGATTTCAAGGGCATCGCCGCGCACGCGGAACGTGCCGCGGTGAAAGTCATAATCGTTACGTTCGTAGTGCACTTCCACGAGCCGTGTGATGAGCTTGTCCATAGGAAAGCGCTGGCCCACTTCAACGGGAATAACCATCTTGGCATAGTATTCTGGCGAACCAAGACCGTAGATGCACGAAACCGAGGCCACGATTATGACGTCATGACGGGTAAGCAGGGCATGCGTTGCGGCGTGGCGCAGCTTGTCTATGTTGTCGTTGATGGAAGAATCTTTTTCAATATAGGTGTCCGAGGCGGGCACATAGGCTTCTGGCTGGTAATAATCGTAATAGCTGACAAAATATTCCACAGCATTGCGCGGAAAAAGCGCACGAAACTCGCCATAGAGCTGCGCTGCCAGGGTTTTGTTTGGCGCAAGCACCAGAGCCGGACGGTTGCAGCGGGCAATGACATTGGCCATAGTAAACGTTTTGCCGGAACCGGTAACGCCCAAAAGCACCTGAGCGGGCACCCCCGCCTGAATGTTGCTCACAAGCTCGTCAATGGCCGTGGGCTGGTCGCCTGTGGGTGTGTAGGCCGTTTCCAGGCTGAAAGGGATAGCGGACTTGTCTTCCATCATGTTCTGTTTTGGGGTAAGAGGGTGCGAATAATACGTAACCACGGGATGTGCTATGGAAAAAATCGTTGTGCCCACGCAGTACGACCTGCCGCTGGACAGATTCTACATTGTGGCTGTGACTCTTGGAACCTTCAAGGGCCGCCGCCATGTTGACGTGCAGGTTTTCCGGCCCAACGCCGGAGATGACGAACTGGAGCCCCTGCGGGATCTTGGTCTGGTTGCTCCCGCCGACCCTTCCATTCCGCCCGAAGTGCTCCAGGGCGCTACGGAAGAAGCCGCCCTGCGCTGTATTCTTGAAGCGTTTACCGCTGAAGAAAGCCGCGCCCTGGCAGACTATCTTGAGCAGCGCTACGCCGAACACATTGAAAAAATCACTGTCTGTCCTATGGATATCCCTGTTCCCATGGGCGTTGCCCCACTGGCGGGCATTACCGAAGGCAAGAGCACGGGCTTCATCCGTTTTGATGCCGTGCGCGACTACCCACTGTCTTTCCCGGCGCACGGCTTTTACGATCTGGACGCCCACGCCCCGCTGGACAGCGAATAGTCATAGCTCTCACGCCAGGGCTGCCAGACCTGCTCTTCATCTGTTTCGCCGGGGCGGTCTTTACAGGGGGCACGCTCCACACCCGGCTCTGCAAGGCCGGACGCCGGTATCGCAGCCGGGGTTGCAGCAGGAATCAGCGCTTGCCGCAGCTTTTGCGCAAAAACCTCACGAGGCAGAAGAACCCCGCCCATCTTCATGATGTGCGGGGTTTCCTGTTGACAGTCCAGCAGGGTCACGCCGCGCAGACGCAGCAGGCTCACAAGGCCCGCCAAAGCGGCGCGTGACGCTTCGGACACTAAATGAAACATGGATTCGCCAAAAAACACCCGCGCAAAGCCAACGCCATACAAGCCGCCAACCAGTTCGCCATCACGCCAGGCTTCCACACTGTGGGCAAAACCCATTTTATGCAGGCGCTCATACGCGCCGATCATTTCTGGCAAAAGCCATGTACCGCCATTGGGTACACGCGACTGGGCGCACGCACATA
>JAQVZK010000302.1 GCA_028708195.1 Desulfovibrio sp. | reverse complement strand
CTCAAACCGCGCAGGCGAGGCAGTGTCACCCACAGGCGGTGTCGCGAGCAGCAGGTCTTCAAGCATGGGGTCAAGTTCATCGTAAGGCGGCAGGCTGTCCGCATCTTTCTGGCCGGGGCGCAATTCTGCCGAGGGGGCCTTGTCAAAGACCTGCTGCGGAATAATCTGCGCTCCCTTGTGCGCATTGTACCAGCGTGACACGGCGTAGGTCTGGGTTTTTGTCAGATCGCCGATAACGGCCAGCGCGCCCACAGTGTCGCCGTACAGGGTGCTGTACCCCATGGCGGCCTCACTTTTGTTACCCGTATTGAGCACAAGGGCATTTGCGCGGTTGGCCAAAGATGACAGCAGGGTTCCGCGAATGCGGGCCTGAAGGTTCTCAAACGTGGTGTCGCCGGGCTGGGCCGCAAAAATATCCAGACCAGGGGCAAGAACCTGCGCAAGGGCTGTCATGGCTGGTTCAATGGGCAGGGTTATTGTGGCAACACCAAGGTTATGCGCAAGACTGAGGGCATCCGCCACCGAACCATCACTGCTGTAAGGTGAAGGCATCAGCACGCCCGTGACATTTTGGGCGCCAAGGGCCTCTGCGGCCACGCAGCACACAAGGGACGAATCAATGCCACCAGAAAGGCCCACAACAACCTTTTCGGCCCCACATTTACGCACAAAGTCGCGTGTGCCGAGGGTGAGCGCCAGCCAGCAGTCTTCTTCAACACTGGCGCACAAGGGTTCGGGAGACTTGACGCCCGAGGATGCGCTTGCGGAGGCGTTGCGGGCCGTATCCACCACAAGCACGTCTTCTTCAAAGGCCTTCCCCCGCGCAAGCAGCTGGCCTGTGGGATCGAATACGAGGCTCTGCCCGTGATAGACACGGCTGTCGTTGCCGCCCACAAGATTGACCGAAAGAAGGTGTATGTGGTGCCGGGCGGCCACGTGCGAAAGCATGTGCTCGCTCGCCGCCTGCGCGCCTTCACTGTAGGGCGCGGCAGCCATGTGGATGAGCGCGTCAACGCCGCGCTGTACCAGCTCCATGAGCGGATTATGCCCGCTGGTGTAGCGGGTTTTCCAAAAAGCTTCTTCTTCGCTGTGGGCGTCTTCACACAGGACCACGCCCATGCGCCAGCCGCCCAAAGTCAGGATGCCGCAAGAAATACCCCGGTCGAAATAACGCCTGTCTTCGGCATCAGGCCCCGAACCTTGCCCGCCGCTCTGGCCGCCCTGATAAATCTTGCGCGATGACACCTGCCATGTCCCCTTGTGTACCAGCACGGCGGCATTGGAAAGCAGGCCTGAAGCGTAGACGCTGGGCACGGGCGCGCCTACCAGCAAGGCTGGCCCGCCCTTGAGGGTTTCTGCCATATGGTCAAGCGCCTTGCGGCAGCCCTCGGCAAAGTCGTCGGCACACAGGTAGTGCCCGGGTGCTACACCGCACAGCGCAAGCTCGGGGCTTACGCACAGATCTGCCCCGGCGGCGGCAGCCTGCTGCACGTTCTCAAGTATGCGCTCCATATTCCCCGCCACATCGCCTGTGACGCTGTTGCACTGCAAAAGAGCTATTTTCATGCCTCTGCCTCCCCCGTGTTAAAGGTATCCGTGCAAGGGTTTGCCGGGTGCGGCCAGAGCGTCCACCCTGCGGGTGGTGGCCGGGTCTTCTTCCAGGGGGGGGGCGTGGAAGGGCTTCAGACGGGCGTCCAGAACAAGCGGCGCTTCGCAGGACCAGTGCTTTGCCCGCGTTTGCGCGCAAGCCCCGTACACGTCTGTGGCCGGGTCAGACCGGGTAAAGGCAACCCACAGAAAATTATCCATATCCTGCGCGCAAAACGCCGCGTCATCGGCCACCACAACCAGCGGAAAAGCCTCGCGTCCGGGCCAGTGGCCCAGAGCGTTGGCAAGGGCCTCCATTGCCGGGTCAGGCTCGTTTCTGCCAAGGGCGTGCTCCGGGCCGCGCAATACCAGCATGCCGGGGCCAGCCACGCGCGCGTCGCCAAAGCCTTGGGGCAGGGGCGGCATGTCTGCGGCGGGGCCAGTCAACTCAAGGCCCAGTTCGCGTTTTTTCTCACCGGCGGCGGCCCAGATGAGCTTGGAGCCCTCATTGAGGCCAAGCCCCGTGTAATCCAGAGTATCGTTGGTGCTGTGCGTGATGAAATGCAGGTCACGCGCAAAATCCGTGCGTTCGAGCAAATGGCGCAAAAACTGGGGAGCGTGGCTTGCGCTGAGGCCGGGAGCGTCTTCATGCGCCGCCACAAGAACGTACTTGGCAAGGGCGGTCTGGGTGGTGCCCAAAAGGTGCAGGGCCATGGTCAGCAGCTCACGCGGCCTGCGCGCGGCCTCATAGGGCGTGTAACGCTCGCTGCCGAGAGCAAGCAGCAAGGGGTGAACGCCTGCGGCGTCCACGGCGTGCACTTCTTTAACCCCCTGAAAAACCTGGGGCACCAGAGGACCGGTGAGTTCATGAATAAAGTCGCCAAAAACCGTGTCTTCCTGCGGGGGCCGCCCCACGGCGGTGAAGGGCCACACCGCGCCCTTGCGGTGGTACACCGCATCCACCTTGAGCACGGGAAAATCGTGGGTAAGGCTGTAATAGCCCACATGGTCACCAAAGGGACCTTCGGGCTTGGGCCTGGGCATGATATGACCGCTGATGCAAAAATCCGCTTCGGCCAGCACGGGCAAGGGCACGCTTTCGGCCCGGGCCAGTTCCATACGGCGGCCACCCAAAAGCCCGGCAAAGCGCAGTTCGCTCAAGCCCTCGGGCAAGGGCATGACCGCAGCCACGGTAAGGCTTGGCGGCCCGCCCACGTAAACGTGCACCGGCAAGGGACGATTGGCCGCAATGGCGTGGGCGTGGTGCACACCGATGCCACGGTGAATCTGGTAATGCAGGCCCATTTCATCGGGCAGATACTCATTGCCGCTCTGCTGTACCCGGTACATGCCAAGGTTGGAGGCATCCGCCCCCGGCTTTTCGGGGTCTTCGGTGTAGACGAGGGGCAGGGTGATAAAAGCGCCGCCGTCCATAGGCCAGCAGGTCAATTGGGGCAGATCGGCAGGCTTGCACCGGCACTCCAGCACGGGCACATTGCCGCCGTCGCCTCCCTTGCCGCGCCGCACCTTGGGCAGCATCCGCCAGAGGCCCGGCAGAGCGGGTAACGCGCGCCAGGGCTTTTTGAGGGCAGCCACGGGGTCGGCCTTGGCGGCCAGCACAGCCTGCACCGCAG
>JAQVZK010000301.1 GCA_028708195.1 Desulfovibrio sp. | reverse complement strand
CAGCACGGCCATGTCGAAATCGGGGTCGGCCCCGCGCACCGTGGCTGAAAATTCACGGCCGTCCAGAAGGCGCACCGTCACTTCTTCGCCGCCCGCAATAACGTGGGCATTGGTGAGCACAAGCCCTTTTTTGCCGTCAACAATAACGCCGGTTCCGAGGCTTTCGCGTTTCTGGCTGCGCGGGGATGCGCCGCCAAAGCCTGGGCCCATGCCAAAACCCGGCCCAAAAAACTGTTCCAGAGGCGAAAGAGATTGCCCCCGAATCACGTGTGTGCTTGTAATGTTGACCACCGCCGGGGCGACAGTCCGCACCGCGCGAACCACGGGGGTCAGGCGCGGGCTGCCTTCTTGCGGGGCAGCGCCAGCAGGCAGCGGAGCAAGAACGGTGAAGCCGCCTGAAAGAAAAGTCAGCAGCGTCCAGTAGAGCGCCCATGCCAGGGTGCGATGGATACCGCAAAGATGTCGCTGGCCGGAAATTGAGCGGAGCCTGGAAGGGACTTGGGCGTATACGGTTGCGAGTGTTTGCGTCATGGGCGAATTTCCTCGATCTTCTTATGCCCGTCATAATAAGCACCTTGAAGCGATCGTAAAGGGCGGGCGGGCATATTCCTTACTGTTTGCGACACTCGCCCTTGCACACGGCAAAGGGAAAGGCTAGAAAATAATCATGAACGACAACACTTCACGCCATCTTTCGTCAGTATCGGCACTTGCCCGTATTTTTTCCGACCTGAGCATCGAGCCGCTGCGCCAGCGGGATATGGATACGGCTCAGGCGCATCTGGACAACCTCACCAAACCAAAGGGCAGCCTGGGCAAGCTTGAAGACCTGGCCCGCAGGCTTTTTGCCATACGTGAGGGGCAGTTGCCGTTGCGAGTAAGCCCGGCGCTCATGCTGACCGTTGCGGGCGATCACGGTGTGGCGGCTCAGGGGGTTTCTCCCGTTCCGCAGGCGGTGACGCGCCAGATGGTGCAGAATTTTTTTGGGGGCGGCGCGGCCATCAACGTATTGTGCCGCAGTATGGGCATGGATTTGCGCGTTGTGGACGCTGGCTGCGCGGGCGGCCCTTTTGCCCCGAACCCCATTTTGCTGGAATGCCGCCTTGGCGACGGCACGGCGGACATGACTTTTGGCCCGGCCATGAGCGTAGAAACCTGCCTTGAGGGCCTGCGCGCCGGTGTGAAGCTTGCCCGCGATGCCGCAGACAAGGGCTACCTGTGTCTTGGTGTGGGTGAAATGGGCATTGCCAACTCCACTTCGGGTACGGCCCTTTACTGCGCGTTGCTGGATATTGACCCGGATGAGGTGGTCGGCCCCGGTGCTGGCTCTAATGAGGCCATGATACGGCATAAGGCCCAGATAGTGCGCCGCGCTTTGGCAGCCAACGAAAAAGCGGTGCGCGGCGGTGACGCTGTGGAAATTTTGGCGGCTCTTGGCGGCCATGAAGTGGCTGTCATGAGCGGCATCATGCTGGGCGCGGCCTCACGGCATCTGCCCGTACTGGTGGACGGTTTTATTTGCAGTGCTGCCTACGTGGCGGCTTTGCGCATTTGCCCGGTTTTGGCTGACTATGCCATTTTGTCACATGCTTCGGCAGAGCCGGGGCATGTTCGTGCCCTTGCGCGGCTCGAGCAGGCCATCCCCGCGCAGAGGCCCCTGCTGCATCTGGACATGCGGCTGGGTGAGGGAACCGGCGGGGCTGTGGCCTACGGCCTTTTGCGCTGTGCCGCCAACATATATAATGACATGGCCACCTTTGACTCTGCCGGAGTGGCGGGAAAGACATGCTGACCCTACCCGACAGCCATGACGCGCCCGAGCGTTTCGCTGCCGGTAACGCGGAGGATAGCCCTGCGGTTCCCTTGCTTGAACTGCGGGATGTTTCGCGGCGGTTTGCTGTCAAGCGCGGGATTTTTTCCGAGCAGCGCTCCCTCACCGCCGTGGATGCCGTAAGCCTTCGCCTTTTTTCTGGTGAAAGCCTTGGTCTTGTTGGTGAATCTGGCTGCGGCAAATCCACCTTGGGGCGTTTGGCCAGCGGCCTGCTCGCTCCTTCTGAAGGGCAGGTGCTGCTTGACGGCAAAAGCCTGCCCCCTGCCGGGGCGAGCAGTTGGGCTGCCGGGCAGATCCAGATGGTTTTTCAGGACCCCTTTTCTTCTCTCAACCCGCGCCTTTCTGTGCGGGCCTCCATTGCCGAACCCCTGGACGCCCGCAACCTGCCGCGTGCCGAGCGTCGCAGGCTGGCGGAGGAAATGCTTGCCACTGTAGGACTTGAAGGTATGGGGGGGCGGTATCCGCACGAGTTTTCCGGTGGTCAGCGCCAGCGTATTGCCGTGGCCCGCGCCCTCATCACCCGGCCCAAGGTGGTGGTTTGCGACGAACCCGTATCCGCTCTGGACGCCTCGGTACAGGCGCAGATTCTCAATCTTCTGCGGGATGTGCAGGAGCATTTTGGCCCGGCCTATCTTTTCATTTCGCACGATCTTGCGGTGGTGGGCTTTTTGTGCAGGCACATTGTGGTCATGTACCTTGGGCAGGTGGTGGAGGAGGCTCCCTCGGAGCAGCTTTTTGCCGGGGCTGCCCATCCCTACACACAGGCGCTCATGGCTGCCATGCCCACGGGCGCGGGCGGCGGGCATCTTGCCGCGCCGCTTGAAGGCGAGCTGCCAAGCCCTCTGGACCCGCCGCACGGCTGTCGTTTCCATCCCCGATGCCCCAAGGTTCAGGATATCTGCCGCCGCGAGGCCCCCGTCTGGAAGGAGCTTGCCCCCAACTGGCGCGCCCGCTGCTGGCTGGCCTGATAATCACCAGGCGGCACAAGAACAAAATGCGCGCATATATTATGATTTACCAATAGATTCGCCAGATTGACTGGATTTTTACAAGCAGGCTGCCTGAAACGCGGCCTGTTTTTTTATGTGCATCGCGGGGTGTGGAGGTTTTTCATCGGGCTTGAGATTTTTACCCTATGCCAGGAGAGTACAATTTGAGCATAGGAGAACCCGCTGCCGAGAGAACCGAACCTTGTATGAGGGTAGATTGTCTTTGCGAATAAGAACCGCAACATTTACGACGCGCTGTTTACGGCTTTTACGGTGCAAATAATGTTTACGGTGCAAATAATAATGCTGCCTTCATCGGTAGCTTCCTGCGCGGCAACGGCTGAAGCTGCGCTTACGCCTTCACGGCGGGCGTCTGTTCACGCCGTGGGCAAAGCATCTTTCAAAT
>JAQVZK010000022.1 GCA_028708195.1 Desulfovibrio sp. | reverse complement strand
GCCCACCTGATCACGCAGGGCCGGGGCAGCCTCCACAATGGGCGTAATGCCGTCGCCAAGGTAAACAATATCGTCTTCTTCCAGCAGGGGAGCCAAAAGTTCGTAGTACCGAAAAATACCCTTGAGGGCTGTCACGCGGGTAGCGCTGCGGTCATCAAAAATCTGCCGCCACTCCTGACCGCTGCGCTCCTTGAGCTTGGCGAAGTCGAGGTTTTCCAGCAGAAAAACACCGCCACACTGTGGGCAGGTGTACAGCAGGTCGTCGCCGGGGTAGCGCGCGCCACAGTCAAGGCAGACATACTCCATGCGGCCACGATAGGCCGGAAAATCCGCGTGGGACATAAAACGAACTCCTTCTTGGCAAGCCAGGGGAGGGGGAAGTACTGTAGAAAACCTTTCTCCCCCACCCCGGTCTGCGCATTTTGCTGGCCGGGACGCTTCAAAGGCCTTTTACCCGCCCGGCGCAAAAAACGCCGGACAATCCAAAATATAAAAACTCGGCCGCGATGGCAGAATTGCAGCCAAATCCCGCACAGTTCGGCTAGTTTTTGTCCTGGCCGCCTTGGGGCTCACTGGCCGGTTCACTGGGCGGCTCATTTTGGCTCTTGCTTTTCTGCCAGCTTTTTTCTGTTCCGGCGCGCAGGCGAACAATGTTCTCCTTGTGCTTCCAGACAACCACTGCCCATATGCCAAGGGCCAAGGGCAGCCATGTACATTGCCCGCTGACGGCCAGAGCCACGGGCAGGGCCGTGACCAGGGTCAGTGACCCCAATGACACAAAGCCACTGCGCCAGATCACCAGCGTACACAAAATTGCGGCCGCAACAAGCTGCCAGATGGCAAGGGGCAAAAAAACGCCGATGCTTGTGGCCACGGCCTTGCCGCCCTTGAACTTCATGAAGCACGAAAAAATATGACCCAGCACGCAGGCCAGGGCCACAATGCTCACAAAAACGGGCGAGGGATTGACCTTGAAGGCCAGCCACACGGGCACAGCGCCCTTGAGCACATCGCACAGCAAGGTGGCAACGCCCCATTTAAAACCACACAGCCGTGCCACGTTGGTGGCCCCGGTATTGCGACTGCCGCTCTCACGCGGGTCAATACCGCAAAAGGTCCGGGCGATAACCAGTCCCCACGGCGCGGAACCGAGAATATAGGCCAGGGCTATCCATAAAACTTCCAGCATGCTTTTCTCCGCAGAGTGCTGTTAAGGCCGTGGGCCTTTTGGTGTGCCGCGCGTGAGAACGACGAGCATCACCTGCCAAAACAACTTGTTACGTCTAGTGCAGATCAACGTTGAAATGCTTTACATTTCAACGTTGCCATTCTGCCCCAAAATGCGACTTGTGGCTGAGCCCACGCCGCATTACGGCGCGCCGCACCCTTGTGCAGCGTTAGAGCATTTACACTTTTTCAAAAGGAACATGTGCTAACCCGTGGTGGCCGCTTCCAGAATCATGATTTCGTTATACAGGGGATGCACCTTGCCGATGCGTACATCCACCTGAAGGCCAGGGTGCGCCCTGTCGTCAAAAAGCTTTCGCCTGCCGCGCACAAACATGCCCTGGTCGGGCAGGCTCACGCTCACAAAGGCGTCATTTTCTTCCGTGATCACACCGGGCCACCACGTTTTGTCCCCCTGCTGGCGGAAAAACAGCAGCTTCCAGTAGCGCGGACGAAAGCGCTGCACCTGCCCGGCCCCGTCCAGTGCGGGCGAGAGCGCCTGCAAGAGGCGCACAAGCATGTCTTCGCTCCAGCGGGGTTGCCCCGTACACAAGAAATGCACCACCTGCGCCTCGTTGACAAGGTCAGGATACCGGCGCAGGGGCGAGGTCATAGGCGTATAGCGGTCAAGACCAAGCGCCGCGTGGGGCTTGGCCTGCACCTCAAGCCCCGAGGGCGTCAGGGCCCGCATGATGCGCGTCATATCCTGCGGGGTGCTCCATATGCCCGCGTATTCACGGGGCAAAACAACATCCTGCACCCTGTGCAGCATGGCCATCCCCCGCTCCAAAGCCCAGTGGGCCACTGCGGCGCTGGCGAGAATCATCATTTCGGCCACCAGCATCTGGGCGTCGGGGGCGCTGTAGTCCGGCCCCACGAGCACGCGCACCTCGGCCCCTTCGCCTTCAAGCGAAATGGCCGGGTCGGGCCTGTCCATAACCACGGCCCCGTCTTCGATACGGGCGCTCTGCCTGTTGCGGGCCAGATTCAGCCCAAGGCGCAGTTGCTCCGCGTAAAGCGCGGCGGGATTTTCGGGCAGGGGGGCATCTGGGCCTTCGGCCTGCGCGTCCAGCACAGCCTGGCTGTCGCGGTAGGTCAGGTTGGCGGCCAGGCTCACGCGGGCCAGATACACCCGGCAGGGACCAAAACGGCCATTGCCGTCTACCGGAACTTCCACACACAGGGCTGGGCGCAAATCGTTGGCAAGCAGGGAATAGGCCGCAGTGCCCAGAACTTCTGGCAGCATGTGGCAGTCGCCTTCTGGCAGATAGATGCTTGTGCCCCGGTGCAGCACAGCCTTGTCCAGCGGGCTGCCAAAGGGCCAGTACAGCGCCGGGCAGGCCAGAGCCAGGGTCAGCAGGTAACCGTCATCTGCAGGCTGCACATGAAAGGCATCGTCCACATCACGGGTGCTGGCACTGTCTATGCTGATAAAGGGCAGGGGGCTTTCGGGCAGGGGCCCGGCCTCAAAAAGCAGGGCGGGGCCAGCCGCGTCAGTAATGGCTGTGCCAGCGGCGCTTTCATCCGCCCCGGCGGTACCATTGTCGTCGCACAGGCAGTTTGTTGAAGCCGTAGGTGTGAAAAGCGCGGCGTCGGGCATGTTGCAGGCCCGGGCGGCACGAACCAGCGCGTCCACCTCTTCGGTATGCGCGGCCCACCAACTGTCGCCAGCGGCGTAGCCTGCGCGGTCCAGCCAGAAATTGTAGTGTGCTGGCAGTTTGCCCCAGGCCACCAGCAATTGCAGGGGCAAATGCGGCACATCGGGCAGCCCTTTGCCAAGGGTGCGCCACAGGGCCTCATGCTCCTGCCCTTCAGGGTCAACCATGCGGGCACGCAGCACTTCTTCAAGGCTTTCGGCCACCTCATCAGACGGCCATTCGCCACTGCTGGCCCCTTGCGCCGGGGGCGGCGGCAGGTCGCGTTTGCGGCAGGCCACATCCCACAACATGCGCAAAAAGGCCGCACCGCCTGCGATAAGGGCTTCACGCTCATGACGGTTTTTTTCTTCCGCCAGGCGTTTTTCAACCATTTCAGCGGGAAAAACCTGAAAATCCGGGGGCTGAAAGCGAAAATGGCTCTTGCAGGCAAGCAAGGCCCGGCCGTAGGCCGCCACCTGATCCACCGGGGGGTCAGAGGTGAAAAGCTCGGCAAACCATGTGGCCGGAGCCACGTTTACCTCACCTTGGGCCAGCTCCCACACGTCCATAACGGGCACATCGGCGGCCAGTTCTTCACGGCTTTTTTTATGCTGCTCAAGCAGGCGCACAGCCTCTTCGCGGCCAAGGTCCGCCTCGTGCATGGGGCCGAGCCAGGGCAGCAGGCGTGACGCGTTGAGCCGCGTTTCACGGCGGTTGGGCAAAAGCAGGCGCAAGCGCCCCCCGGCCTCTTCAGTAATAAGGGCAATCTGTACAGCGTTGCCCTCCATATATTCCACCACGCAGCCCGGCGCTGGGTAGCGCACACAATCCGACATGCCTGCTCCTTCAGAAGGCGCGCCAGACAAGCATTACCGCCATGCGCCTTCGACAGGGACAATCCTTCATTTTTGTTTTTCTGGCAAGTACCCGCTTTGAACCAAGGCCATATGCCCGCCGTTAAGGAGATTTTGCAGTTGAAAAAACCGCAGGGGCTGACCGCCAGCGGTTACCCCAAATATGCGCCAGCGGCCTTGCCTGCCGTCGGGCGGCCATCCAAGCCATAATGGGCCATACTGGTACGTCTTACATATGCTGGACGGAAAACCGCTAAACCGCTATAAAAGCCTTCCACGGACAACTTTTTTCCGCGCGGACAGCGCGAGTCGGCGGGAGCATATGAGCAATATCATCCACCAAAGCGGAGGCAGCCGCACCCTAGTTATGCAGGAGCCTGATAAACCCCAGCTCTATCGCGAACTTTTCCCCTACACCAGCGTCTGCCGAACGTCCTTTGACGAAATGCTGCTGGCCCCGCGCCCTGCGGAGCAAATGCGCATTACCGACACGACCTTTCGTGACGGGCAGCAGGCCCGCCCGCCCTATACGGTCAAGCAAGTGGCCAAGATGTTCGATTTTCTGCACCGGCTGGGCGGCAAAACCGGGCTGATCACCTCTTCAGAATTTTTTCTTTATTCCGCCAAGGACCGCAAGTGCATCGACGTGTGCCGTGCCCGTGGTTACCGCTTCCCCAGGGTGACCGCCTGGATTCGCGCCACCAAGGACGACCTCAAGCTGGCCCGCGATATGGAATTTGACGAAACCGGCATGCTTACCAGCGTGTCGGACTACCATATTTTTCTTAAACTGGGCAAAACCCGCCAGCAGGCTATGGACATGTATGTGGGCATGGCCGAGCAGGCTCTGGAGTGGGGCATCATCCCCCGCTGCCACTTTGAAGACGTTACCCGGGCCGATATTTACGGTTTCTGCCTGCCCCTGGCCCAACGCCTGATGGATCTCGCGCATGAGAGCGGCATGCCCGTCAAGATTCGCCTGTGCGACACTATGGGCTACGGCGTACCCTACCCCGGCGCGGCGCTCCCCCGCTCGGTGCAACGCATTGTGCGGGCCTTTACCGACGAGGCGGGCGTTCCCGGCCAGTGGCTTGAATGGCATGGGCACAACGACTTCCACAAGGTGCTTGTCAACGGTGTCACCGCATGGCTCTACGGCTGCGGCGCGGTCAACAGCACCCTCTTCGGCTTTGGCGAACGCACGGGCAATACCCCGCTTGAAGCCCTGCTCATCGAATACATCTCCCTCACGGGTGACGACGCCGCCGCCGACACCACCCTTCTTAATGAAGTGGCCCAGTTTTTTGAAAAAGAGCTGCACTACCGCATCCCACACAACTATCCCTTTGTGGGGCGCGACTTCAACGCCACAAGCGCCGGCGTGCACGCCGACGGCCTGGCCAAGAACGAAGAGATTTACAATATCTTCGACACCAACCACCTGCTTGGCCGCCCCGTGCCCATCATCATCACCGACAAGACGGGCCGCGCGGGCGTGGCCTACTGGATCAATACCAATCTCAATATGGAGAAAAACCGCCAGGTCTCCAAAAAGCACCCGGCCGTGGGCAACATCTACGATTCCATCATGGCTGTCTACGAAGAAACCGGGCGCACCACGCACTTCTCGCACGAAGAAATGGAAGCCCTTGTGCAAAAGTTTATGCCCGAGCTTTTCGCTTCAGAATTCGACCACGTGAAGCAGCTTGCGGGCGAGCTTTCGGCCAACCTCATTGTACGGCTTGTACGCAACAAGGACCTGCTCGACTTCGGCAAGAAGGCCTGCGGCAGGCTGGACGAATTTGTACGCAAGTACCCCTTCATCCAGTACTGCTACCTCACGGACGCCGAAGGTCGGCTCAAGTGTTCGGCCATCACCGACCCCGTGTACAAAGAAACCTACGAAGCCCTGCCCATTGGCTACGATTTTTCGGACCGCCAGTGGTTCAAGATGCCCATGCAGAGCGGCGATCTGCATATTATGGACGTGTACCAGTCGCACTTCACGGGCAAGCTCATCATCACCGTGTCCTGCGCTGTCACGGATGAAAAAGACAAAATCGTCGGCGTCATCGGTGTGGACATTCAGTTGGAAGAGCTGCTTAAGCGCGCGCGTTCCCTCCAGCATGAAGAAGACACCGAAGAAAGCGACTAGCGGTTTCAGCAGGGCCGGGCTCCTGCTGGCCCGGCCCTGTTTTTAAAACAGATCAACGCTGAAACACTTCACATTTCAGCGTTGTCATTCTGCCGAAAAATGCACTTTCCGGCAGAATCCACGCCGCGCTATGGCGCGCTGCATTCTCGTGCAGCGTTAGAGCATGTAAACTTTTTCAGAATTAACCTGCTCTATATTCACCGACAGTTAAAAGGACAGGGGATCATGCGCAAGACTGTGTACTGGATTGAAGGCGATGGCATCGGCCCGGAAATCTGGCAGGCCGCCCGCCCGGTCATTGAGGGGGCCATCCGCGCCGCCAAGGCCGATCTCACTCTGGACTGGGTAGAACTGCTTGCTGGCGACAAGGCCGTGAAAGAAGCCGGGCACCCCTTGCCCGAAGCCACCCTTGAAGCCCTGCGCCATGCCGAACTTGCCATGAAGGGCCCCCTGGGCACTCCTGTGGGCACGGGCATACGCAGCCTCAACGTGGCACTGCGCCAAACCCTTGACCTTTATGCCTGCATCCGCCCTGTGTGCCATTTTGCCGGCCTTGAAACCCCGGTCAAGCACCCTGAGCGCGTCAATATGGTCATCTTTCGCGAAAACACCGAAGACGTTTACGCGGGCGTGGAGTTTGCCGCCAATACCCCCGAGGCCCGCAAGCTCATCGCCTTTTTGCGCGACGAACTGGGCGTGACCAAGGTGGGCGACGAGGCCGCCGTGGGCATCAAGCCCATGACCGAAGCTGGCTCCAAACGCCTTGTGCGCCGCGCCCTGCGCTTTGCTCTCGACCAGAAGCAAGAAAGCCTCACCCTGGTGCACAAGGGCAATATCATGAAATTTACCGAAGGCGCTTTTCGCCAGTGGGGCTACGATGTGGCCGCGCAGGAATTTGGCGACCTCACCTGCACCGAAAAAGAGCCCGTGCCCGGCCGTCTTGTGGTCAAAGACCGCATAGCCGACGCCATGTTTCAAGAGGCCCTGCTGCGCCCTGAACAGTATCAGGTGCTGGCCACGCCCAACCTTAACGGCGACTACATCTCCGACGCGCTGGCAGCGCAGGTGGGCGGCCTTGGCTTGGCCCCCGGCGTCAACATGTCGGACAGCCTGGCTTTTTATGAAGCCACCCACGGCACCGCACCCACCATTGCAGGCAAAGACAAGGCCAACCCCGGCAGCGTCATCCTGTGCGGCGCGCTTATGCTGGAACATCTGGGCCAGCACGACGCGGCCAACCGCATCCGCACGGCGGTGGGCAAGGCCATCACGGGCAAGGCCGTCACCGAAGACCTGGCCGCCCAGGTCACTGGCTCCCGCGTGGTGGGCTGCAGAGAATTCGGCGATATCATCGGCTCATATCTGTAAAACCGTTTCTGGACACGGGGTGCCTTCAGCGCGGCTGGTTCGTTGCTGAGGGCATCCCTTCTTCAAGGGTGCTGCGGGGCTATCCCCTCAACGTACAAGGTTATTGCCATGATTTCACTGGACACCCTGCTGCTTTTCATACCCATGGCGGCCCTGCTTGTTATCCTGCCGGGGCCGGACTTTGCCCTTATTGCCAAAATATCCCTGCTCGACGGCCGCCCGCAGGGGCAGGCCGCGGCCTGCGGCGTGGCGCTTGGCATCTGTGTGCACACCGCCGCCGCCATGTTGGGCATATCTGCCATTATTGCCCAATCCATGCTGCTGTTCAGCGTGTTAAAGTACGCGGGTGCGGCCTACCTTATCTGGCTCGGTATTCAGGCCCTGCGCCACAACCGCGCCGTCAGCGCAGCGGTTGTAAAAACAGCGCCGCCCGTCAGCGACCGCGCGCAGGAGCCCGCTGCAAATCCGGCAAGAGAACCCCGCCTTGCCCCTCGCCAGTGGTGGTCGTTTTTCTGGCAGGGCTTTTTGACCAATGCCCTGAACCCCAAGGCCGCCATTATCTTTCTGACGTTTCTGCCGCAATTTACCAACCCGCACGCGCCGCTGGCACCGCAATTTCTTGAGCTTGGCGGCATCATGTCGGGCCTGTGCCTCTTCTGGTACGTGCCCCTGGCCTACATGCTTGGCCGTGTACGCCATATTTTTGAGAACAGCCGCTTTCAGCTCTGGCTGCAGCGGTTTACGGGCTTCGTCTTCATTGCCTTCGGCCTCAAACTGGCCGCGACGCAGTCCCGCTAACCAGCGTCGCGCCAGCGACCCCCAAACCCAGCAAGAAGGTCTGCCAACATGATTGAGCTTATCAGCAATGCCGTTGTGGTTGACGGAAACACCATCCGCAGTGCCGAAGAGGCCCGCGCCAAGGGCGTGGATTTGGAAGCAGCGCGCAAAAACAGCCTGTCCGCCCGTATTCTTGCCGCGCACGACTCCGCCCCCGAAGGCGACAATGTGCTGCGCATCCGCTTTGACGCCCTGGCCTCCCACGACATCACCTATGTGGGCATTGTCCAGACGGCCCGCGCCAGCGGCCTCACCGAATTTCCCGTGCCCTACGCCCTCACCAACTGCCACAACAGCCTCTGCGCCGTGGGCGGCACCATCAACGAAGATGACCACCTCTTCGGCCTTGCGGCCGCCCAAAAATACGGCGGCATCTTCGTACCCCCGCACCTGGCTGTAATCCATCAGTATGTGCGCGAAATGATGACCAAATGCGGCGGCATGATCTTGGGGTCCGACAGCCATACCCGCTACGGCGCGCTGGGTGTCATGGCCGTGGGCGAAGGTGGCCCGGAGTTGGTCAAACAGATTCTTGGCAAAACCTACGATGTGACCAACCCGCAAAAAATCGCTGTCTGGCTTGAGGGCGCGCCACGCCCCGGCGTTGGCCCGCAGGACGTGGCCCTGGCCCTCATCGCCGCCGTGTTCAAAAACGGCTTTGTCAAAAACAAGGTGATGGAATTTATGGGCCCCGGCGTGGCTGGCCTTTCAGTGGAATACCGCTGCGGCATCGACGTCATGACCACCGAAACCACCTGTCTTTCGTCCATATGGACCACCGACGCCAAGGTGCGCCAGTACCTTGAAAAGCATGGGCGTCCTGACGATTACGCGGAGCTGCGCCTTGAAGGCCCGGCCTGCTATGACGGCCTCATCCGCATTGATCTCGACAAGATCGTGCCCATGATCGCTTTGCCCTTCCACCCCAGCAACGCGTACCCCGTGGCCGAAGTGGCAAAGCACGCCCCCGAGCTGCTGGCCCAGGTGGAGGACGAGGCCCGCAAGCAGTTTGGCGACGCCGCCAGGGGCCTCAATCTTTGCGGTAAAATCCGCGGCGGCGGCCTTTGGGTAGACCAGGGCATCATTGCTGGCTGCGCTGGCGGCAGCTTTGAAAACATCACGCTGGCCGCCGCCATTATGGACGGCAAGAGCACCGGCAATCTGGCCTTCAGCCTGTCTGTTTATCCCGCCAGCGAGCCGCAGGGGCTCGCCCTTGTCAACAACGGCTCCACGGCCAAGCTTATGGCGGCTGGCGCAGTTATGAAAAACGCGTTCTGCGGCCCCTGTTTTGGCGCGGGCGACACCCCGGCCCACGGTGCCCTTTCCATCCGCCACACCACCCGCAACTTCCCCAACCGTGAAGGCTCCAAGCCCGCCAACGGCCAGCTGTCTGCGGTTGCCCTTATGGACGCCCGCTCCATCGCGGCCACGGCTGCCAACGCTGGGCGCCTGACCCCCGCCACAGACCTTGACTGGTCTGCCCCCGGCCTTGCCAACGTCAACCTCGACTACCGCTTTGAGCCGCTTATTTACCACCGCCGCGTCTACAACGGTTTTGGCAACCCCAAACCCGAAACACCCCTGATCTTTGGCCCCAATATCGCCGACTGGCCCGCCATGAGCGCCCTGCCCGACCACCTGCTGCTCAAGGTTGTCAGCGTCATCACCGACCCCGTGACCACAACGGACGAGCTTATCCCCTCGGGCGAGACCTCGTCCCTGCGCTCCAACCCCCTCAAGCTGGCGGAATACACCCTGTCGCGCAAAGATCCCGGCTATGTGGAGCGCGCCAAGGCCGTGGACAAAATGGAAAAAGCACGCCTGGCCAACGCGACGGACCCCGATCTCGTCGCCAAAGCCCGCGCCCTCTTCGCCCTCTGCGGACTGGACATTCTGCAAGGAGCCAGCGATCTCAAAAACGTGGGCCTTGGCTCCACCATCTTTGCCGTCAAACCCGGCGACGGTTCGGCCCGCGAACAGGCGGCCTCCTGCCAGAAAGTGCTGGGCGGCTGGGCCAACCTGGCCGTGGCATACGCCACCAAGCGCTACCGCTCCAACCTTATCAACTGGGGCATGCTGCCCTTCATTGGTGACGCGGACCTGGCCGAAACGCTTCAGGTAGGCGACTGGCTGGCCGTGCCCAACGTGCGCAAAGCAGTAAAAGACGCAGAACCCACTATTCTGGCCTACGTTGTGCGCGAAAACGCCAAGGCCGAACAGATCGCCCTGACCCTCAAAGACCTGACAGACGACGAGCGCCAGATCATTCTCGACGGCTGCCTGATCAACTTTTATAACTCCACCCGCGACTAATACCGCTGGTATTTCGTATTGAAGAATTTTGTGGGGGAGGGACCCTTTTGAAAAAAGTCTCCTCCCCCACAAAACGTCTCACCCGTAAAATATCCCGGACGGCTTACAGATTGGCGGCGTACCAGTCGCCCGCCAGACGCAGCCCCTGACGCACATCAAAGCGGGGGGCATACCCCAGACGGGTCGCGGCACGGCTGATGTCGGCCAGGCTGTGGCGCACATCGCCTGCGCGAAAATCGCGGTGCTCGGCCTTGGCCTTGGCGGCCTCCGGCTTATGGCGCGCCACTTCTTCGCGGATAAGGTCAAACAGTTCGTTAAGGGTCGTGCGCTGGCCAAAGGCCACGTTATAAACGGTGTCGGTGGCTTCGCCCACGGCAAAACTGGCCAGCAAATTGGCCTCCACCACGTTATCAATGTAGCAGAAGTCGCGGCTGGTTTCGCCATCGCCGTTCACATAGACGGTCTCGCCCTTGACGAGGCTGGCGAACCACTGGGGCACAACCGCGGCGTACGCACCATAGGGGTCCTGACGCTGGCCGAACACGTTGAAATAGCGCAAGCCAACGCTGGAAAAGCCGTAGCAACGGCTGAACACGTCGGCATACAGTTCGTCCACATACTTGGTAACGGCATAGGGCGAAAGCGGACGGCCAATATTGTCCTCCATCTTGGGCAATTCGGGCGAATCGCCGTAGGTGGACGAAGAGGCCGCGTAGACAAAGCTTTTGACCCCGGCGTCGCGCGCGGCCAAAAGCATGTGCAAAAAGCCCGTGATATTGCAACTGTTGGACAGCAAAGGATCGTCAATGGAGCGCGGCACAGAGCCGAGCGCTGCCTCGTGCAGCACGTGCTGCACACCTTCGCAGGCCTTGTGGCAGGTATCTATGTCGCGAATGTCGCCTTCAATGAAGGTAAAGTTGCTCCAGGCTTCAGGCCCGACTATATCACGCACCATGTCCAGATTTTTCTGGTACCCGGTCATAAAGTTGTCCAGCCCCACAACGGTCTGGCCCATCTTCAAAAGGTGCTCAAGCAGGTTGGAACCGATAAAACCCGCCACACCTGTGATCAGCCAACTGGAAGGGGCGGCCTGCATAGAGGCACACAATTGGGAATACGCGCTCATGTTTGCGTCCTGTTTTCCGATGATTTTTTCTGATGCGGCAGACATACGCCTGCTCATGACAGAATTTTATAATTCTACGCTGGTCAGACATCTCTGTAAAGCAGGTCCGGCAAAGGCTCCGTCCACGCCGGACACCCCCCCCGCATGACGCCAGAATGCCACAAAATTGAATTTGAACAGTGACATCCCCCTTTTCAGTTATTCTCCCAGATGTTATAGCCTTTCGCATGCGAGCGCGGTCTGCCTTTGTGACAGGCCGGTGCCGAGCCAAAGGGAGACGCGAGGAATGAAGATCATAGTTCTGGGCAATCAGGCCAGGTCCATGAGCAATTTCTGGAGCGTACTTGTGCGCCATATGTTCCGGGCTGGCCATGAGGTAATCTGCTGCACGCCGCCGGGCGATTCTGGCGCGGAGGCTGTTCTGGCTACCCACGGTGCGCGCCTGCTGCACTATCCGCTGGACCGCAAAGGCCTTAACCCCCTGCGCGACCTGCGCACAACCGGGGCGCTTCTGCGCCTGTTCAAGGAAGAAAAGCCCGACCTGCTTTTTGCTTCCACCATCAAACCCGTCATTTACGGCTGCATCGCCGCCCGTGTGGCCGGTGTGCCGCATGTGTACGCCACCATTACCGGCCTTGGCTACGCCTTTGAGGCTGACAGCTTTTTTAAAAAGTGCGTCAACCGCCTGGGCGCCCTGCTGTACCGCACCGCGCTTTCAGGCGCTGAAGGCGTGTTTTTTCAGAATGAAGACGATATCAAGGTTTTTCGCCAGGCCGGAATTCTGGGGGCTCACGCCCGCGTTTTGCGCGCGCGCGGCACCGGGGTGGATACCAATAGATTTTCCCCCACCCCCTTGCCCGGCCTCACCGAGGACGGCACGCTGAATGAGCCGCCCGTCTTTCTTCTGGTGGCCCGCCTGCTGGAGGCCAAGGGAATTGAAGAATACGCCCAGGCCGCGCACGAGCTTAAAAGCAGGCACCCCAAGGCACGCTTTCTTTTACTTGGCCCGGAGGAGCAAGGCCTTGGCAGCATCAGTCTTGAGCAGATACGCCAATGGCAGGATCAGGGCGGCATTGAATATCTTGGTGAAACAAGAGATGTGCGCCCCTACATAAGCGCCGCCCACGTTATGGTGCTGCCATCGTGGCGCGAGGGCACGCCCACTTCCATTATGGAAGGCATGAGCATGGGCCGCGCCGCTGTTGTCACCGATGCCCCCGGTTGCCGTGAGGTTGTGCGCGATGGGCATAACGGCTATCTTGTACCCTTGCGTGACCCGCAGGCTCTTGCCGCTGCCCTTGAATCGCTTATTCAACGGCCTGACCTCATGGTCAGCATGGGTGCCGCCGGACGCCAGATGGCGCTGAACGATTTTGACGCCGAAAAGGTGGCCGCGCACATTCTTGAAGATATGCGCGTACCCGTAACGCCGGAGTCTGACGGCGCAGTGCGGTAGATTTTGGGCCGCGCCGGGCTGGACGCAAGAAACGCCCTGGTGCAACCCGTGGAAAGGACCAGTCCCGATCTGCCCGGCCCAAGCTGACCGACCCGATCTGACCGGCCCGAGCTTGGCTGGTGTGCGTATTTAAGGCGTGCCCTGGCCCGTCCAGGCATGAAACATATTTGTAAAGACAGCGTCAGGCTTCAACAGGATACCGCCCGTAAAACATTTTTCGGCTGGCATGCCGCAAAAAAACGCATACACAGTAACAGCACTACTGCAAAACCGTTCTTTTGTTGTGCCACAAGCCTGAAATGTCAATGAACCGAAGGCGAAAGATTGAATACTGACCCAATATCTCTCGCAGAGGATAATTTGCAATGATAAGCAGCTATCGCATGGGGCTTTTGCAGGCGCTGGACCTGTTCTGCATTCTGCTCGCCCTGACAGTTTCCGGCCTGACCACAATTGCTCCGGATCTGAGCGTCTTTGACGACTATACCGGCGCTACGCTCTTTACCATTTTCTT
>JAQVZK010000021.1 GCA_028708195.1 Desulfovibrio sp. | reverse complement strand
AGGTTATCATTTTAACCGGGCACGGCGGCGATGCTGAAGAGCAAACTGCCTACCGCATGGGCGCGTATAATTTTCTGCGCAAACCTATGGACATTGATGAGCTGCTCGGCAGTATCCGCATGGCATACCGCGACAAGCTGGAAAATGCCATGGTGGCGGTATCGTTAGCCGAAGGTGGCGATTTTGATTCCGCCCGCGATGTGCTGAACGAAAAGGATATCATGCAAAATCACGAAAAATAGAAACATGGCGGCGGTCTGATCTGGCCGTCTTACGGGAGCGCCCATGCGCGTGCTGATTGTTGATGACGAGTTGGCTTTTGCCGGGCCTTTGGCTCAGCGCCTGGGTCTGCGTGGCATAGAAGCACGCACGGCCCACGACGCCAGCGAAGCTTTGCATGTCTTGCATGCGTGGCCTGCCGACCTTGTGTTTCTTGACGTGGGGCTGCCCGGCATGGACGGCGTGGCTCTGCTCAAGATCATACGCGAAAAGCACCCACAAACGGATGTGGTCATGCTTTCAGGCGCGGCGGATATGGGCAAGGCGGTGCAGGCCATGCGCCGGGGTGCTTTTAACTGGCTTTCCAAACCTGTGGACATCGAGCAGGTGCTGGAGGAATGCCACAAGGCCCGCGAAAGGGCAGCCGTTCGGCAAGAAGCTGCCCGCCTTGCTGAGGCCGCACGCTGGCGCAGCCTGGGCCGCGTGGCGGAAGGGGTCGCCCACGAAGTAAACAATCCGTTGAATATCGTGGTACAGGCTGCAGGGCTGATTCGTGACTGTCTGGATGCGCCCGAAGCCGAGGCATTGCCAGATGTTGATGAAATGCGTGGGGCCGTTAAGACCATCAGCAGCCAAAGCCTGCGCGTGCGCGAGATCACCCGCAAATTGCTCATGGTCGGGCATGGACTGGACGCGCGAACCGGCCCGCTGGACGTTGGGGCTGTTATTGAAGAAGTGATAGATTTGCTGCGGCACAGGTTTGAGGCAACAGGGCTGCGCCCCCTGGTGGATCTTTCGGGGGCTTGCCTGCCAGATGGAGAAAACGCGGCGGATGATCTTGTGGTGGAGGGGGCCTTGCGGCCCTGGGGCTCTGCCCCGGAGTTACGGCAAATTTTTTTGCATCTGTTTGAGAATGCACTGGATGTCATGCCACACGGTGGATTTGTGCAAGTAACTGTGAGGGTAAGGCGTGACGGACAGGGCAGGAGGTGGTACGATCTGCTCGTCGCTGACAACGGCCCGGGCATAGCGCCAGACATAATGCCACACATTTTTGAGCCATTTTTTAGTTCGTGTGCCCTTCAAAGCGGATGCGGTGGTCATGTCCAATACCATGACGATCACAGCTGCAGCACCATGCGCCCCGGTTCTGCCACACAATCCCACATGGGACGCTTTGCGGGTCTCGGCCTTGCCGTGGCCCGTTCGCTGGCGCACGCACGCGGCGGTGAACTCTCTGCCGCCAATGGCCAGGAAGGGGGGGCTGTTTTTTGCCTCAGCCTTCCTCTGGCACAAATGCCTGCAACCTCCGGTCAGGTTGTAGGCACTCGTCTTCCGGGTGGCGGCCTTTGATGGCCGCCCCCGGTGACACCTTGATTCGGCATAAACACGCAGATATCCCGGCCATGACCGGGATTTTTTATGATGGTTTAAAGGGGGCAGGCAGGAGTGGCAATACATAGGACTGTATAACTGGTAATAACAGTCATTTTATCATTGCCGGTATGTGGATATGTAACCAGCTCCCCTTGTGGCGGCAACGCAAACAACACGTTGCCGCCACAAGGGGAGCTGGTTTATTGAGCATGTTGAGAATGCAGACTGCTGGTTGAGGGGCACCACGGGCGGTTTGTCAGTGTAACGGCCAGGGCCGTTTTTAGCACAAAACCAATGCCGTTTCTCTCACGGCGCCCATGCCATTTCCCGCCAAGCACCAGGCTGGCAGGGCGGCGTCATTCCGCATTTTCGGCAAGACTATTGAGCCATTGCGCCATGCGCGCGGTCTGTTCCAGGTGCCACAGTGCGGCGATAAGGGGAGAGAGCGTTCCACCGTCAGGGTCATACATGGCGGTTGAGCCATGCTTGCGCAGGGCTTCCCAGGCAGTGACAGCCTCATGCAGGGCCTTGCTTCTTTCTTCCCCCAACACAGGATCCAGTGCGACCTGCCTGAAGGCTATGATTTTTTCCAACCGCCCCTGTTCTGTATTGATGCAGTCCTGCATTTCAGTGGTCACTCCGGCGGCGTTGTCCATGCATGTCTGGTATTCAGTGCTGAAGAGGCTTTCTGCCTGAGCCGGAGACATGTCGTCCTGGTCTTTGTCCTGATCTTTGTCCTGCGCAGCGTCTGCCTCAGCGCCTGCTACAGCTTTTGGCGCGGTGTCAGATTTAGCGCTGGCTGGCGCATTATTGGCAGGGCTTGCCTGAACATTGGCTTTGGAAGGAGTCACGGTGGAATTGGTTTTGGCAGGTGGGGCACCAGTGGGGCTTTGCGCGCTGACAGCGGGCAAGACAGAGGCCAGCAGAGCCAGAATGGTAAAAACAGGCAAAATCACGCGAAAAAACGTCAACCAGTTTCGCAACATCCTGCACTCCTTAATGGAAATAGCACTTACGCCTGCAGTGTACGCGCACGACCTGGGGGGCGCAAGGGGGCACGAAGGCATAACTGATTCGGCTAGAATGGTATGTTCCTGCGAGCGCTAACCCTCAGCAAATGGCGTGCACCTGCGAACCCTCGCCCTAGCGGTATTCTCTACCTGACCAGAGAACCCTGCCGATAACCCTGAACTGGTCGGCGATGTCGCCGCGCAAGTCAAGGGCGACGGGCGGATAGGCGGGGTTGACACTGTGCAGTATGATTTGGCCGGGCAACTTGTCTATTCGTTTGATATAAATGGCGTCTTCAAAGCCAACCGCATACAGGCGGCCAGGGCTGATTTCTGTTTGGCCCTTGTCGAGCAGCACAAGGTCGTTATCAAAAATTTCTGGCACCATGCTGTCGCCGGATACGCGCATTAAAACCATGCGTCTGGGGTTGCCCTTGCGGCGCAAAAAATCTCCCCTGAAGGCGTAGCTGTCGTCACTACGCTCGCTGACTTCAAGGCTGCCCGTACCCGCAGAAAGGCGGGCTTCGGCCAGGGGAACATGAATAAGGTCAGTTTCGCAATCGGCCGGGGTAGCCGGCAATTCACCCTCAGCCGCTTCTGGAAGGCGCATGGGGCCGCTGCCGAAAAACAACCAGTGGGCATTTACCTCGGTTTCTGCCGCGCAGGCCTGTATCCAGGCTGGCGGCACTTCGCCCCGTTTGCGTGCGCCGCTGACGGATTGCGGTGTGATACCTAGGGCGCGCGCAAGTTCTGCATCGCTTGTGGCGTTCAGAGCCAGCATAAGCCTTTGTAACGTGGCTTCAAATTCAGTTTTATCGGTCATGCTTGCCTCTCGAAACCGCGTCAACAGTGCCATCAGGCTGGGCATGCCGCGCGGTGGGCTTGGGTCAACCCACACATATGGGCTGGAAAGTTTTGGCGGTGAGCTTTGTGACTGCCCGCTGGCTGCACGGCCTGCGAAAACAGATGTGTTAGGCTCAAGCTAACAAGCTTGTGGTAATCTGGCAAGGGTTTTATCAACTAAAAGTTTATACAGGCTCTGTCCTGCAAGGTTTTAAAGATAAATAGAAGGCTTTAATTGTTGTTATTTCGTTATATTACGGGCTTCTGCCTGTTTTAGTTGTGGGTTTGTTTACGCTCTATCAGCCGGAGAATCAGGTTGGATATAAGAACGCCACCACAGGCCAGCAGGGTGTCAAGCAGTCGCCAGCGCAGCAAAGAAATATCACCACCTGCATTCAACATGGCCAGATCAATAAGCAGCAGCACAATAACGGTGATAACGAAGCTGAACAGCATGTAGTGCCCTGCTTGCGCGTAAGGAATAAAAAGAGCGGCCAGACCAATAAAAATGGCCAGCGGCAACGGGTTGGTAATGCTGAAGATAACAGGGCCCATAGCAATAACGCCCAGCACCGTGCCCAAAGCGCGGTCGCGGATGCGGCGCAGCTCAGTAGCGCCATTGCTGTGCATGACAAAAAGCACGGTCAGTCCAACCCAGGCAGGGTGGCTGAACGCAAGACCACGCGCGGCCAGAGTGCAAATCAACACCGTCAGTGGCACCGCCATGCCGAAGAGGCGGTCGTTTGTGGTACCGCTTTTAAAAGCCGCAAACTCTTCAAAGGGGCTCGCTCCAACGCCTTGGCCGCTGCCAAACTGGATGCCAAGCACGCTGAGCAGCGCGCCAAAAGCCAGACCTGCCATAAAAAGTTCCGCAGATATTAGCGAGCTGACCATGCCAAAATGGGTAAGCAGGGCAGCTGCACCCATATTTTTAAACACAAGGCTGAGGTAGGCCTGCTCGGGGCGGGGCAGGGCTGCCAGCCAGCTGAACAGCACAAGGGGGATGAGGGCAAGATCATTATTCCCCTGGGTCAGCACGCCAACTGAGGCGGCCAGGCACACAAGCAGGCCGCCAGTGCCAATGCATAATACTCGCGGCAAGGGGGTGTAGCGTGGCGCAATAAACAGGGCAAACAGCGCCCCCAATGCGCCAAGCAAAGCAACATCCGGCTTGTTCCAAATCTGGCTTATGGTGATGGGAATGCACATGCCCAGCATGTAAAGAACGCCGCGAATCATGAAGTTGCGATTTTGGGAAGATATGGGCATGCAGGCTCCGGGCGGTCTGCAAAGGCAGGCTGAAGAGTTTATAGCAGATAATTATTCCCAATATGCTACAGTAACGTGTTATACGAGGTCAAATACGAACTTGCAATGCTTCAGCGCAGTAAAAAGGCCCCCGGCGATCAGGTCTGCCCATGTCTGACTGACAGGGCAAAGCAAAGCGCCGGGGGCCTTTTTACTGCGCTGAAGCATTGCAAGTTCGTATTGGCTTCAATGCCGGTAATGGGATCAGCCTATTTTTTCAGCCAGGCTTCCACCAGTTCCGGGTGTTCCTGCATGAATTTGCGGGCATTTTTCATCGGGTCCGCGCCTTTTTCTTTATTCCAGGCCATGAGCTGCTGCAGCTGATTCGGGTTTGCATACGCAAACTTGGTCAAAAAGGCGTGCGCGTCGGGATGGTCCTTTTTCAGGTCTTTGCGCCCCACGTTATAAATGCCTTCCTCACCGCCAAGGCTGCCCTTGGGGTCTTCAAGATAGTGCATATTCCAGCGGCCAAAAAGCCAATGGGGCGACCATGCGGTGATGACGACCCACTCTTTGTTGCGGATAGCCTCGGCCAGGCTGGATGTCATGATGGCGTCACTGCCTTCCATCAGTTCCATATTATCAAGACCATAATCTTTCATAAGCTTTTCGGTAAGAACCATGATGCCTGCGCCGGGGTCAATGCCAATGATCTGCCCCTTGAATTTGTCGGCATTGGCTTTCAGCTCTTCCACCGAACGCAGGGGGACGTAATCGGGCACGGCAAGCCCCAGGCGCGCGCCGTCAGTGAGCTTGCCCAGAACTTCCACATCGTCTTTATGCTTGTTGTACATATCCTTGTGGGAGCTGGGCAGCCATGCCGTTACCATAGCGTCGGCGTCACCGGTGGCGAGGCTCGTCCAAAGAATGGGGAGCGTAACCGGCAGCAGTTCGACCTTATAGCCAAGCTTGTCTTCAAGTACGGCTTTGGCCAGGTGGCTTGAGGCATTGGCGCAGTCCCATTCCACATAGACCATGTTGAGATTCTTGTTTTCTTTGGCATCCTTGGCTGTGGCGTTCACGGCGAACAGCATCGCTATGGTCAGGGCAAGGCCCAGTATACGAAATTTCATTGGACTTCCTTGTGTTAAAAAATTTTCGCAATATCCGAAGATTATGCAGCTTTGTTGCCAGACAGTGCCGTCACAAGCGCTTTTTCAGGTGTTTTTGCGTTGAGCGTTTTTTATTCTGGTCGGGTGCATAGGCGTAAATTACGCGTCTAAAAAGCTGGTTCACGCTGATATAACTAGAAAATTATCTCGTGACGACACTGTCTAGGAAATTTTGCCCGAACTTTTGTGCGCCAAAGCGCGGAACAGCCGGTCAAGTGTGATGGCAACAATAACAATGCCAAGCCCCGCCTCAAATCCCATGCCGATATTGAGCCGCTGAATGGCCTTCCAGACCTCGCCGCCCAGTCCGCGTGCGCCAATCATGGCCGCGATGACAGCCATAGAGAGGGCCAGCATGATGGTCTGGTTAACGCCAGCCACAATGGTGGGCATGGCCAGGGGCAGTTCAAGCTTGTAGAGGCGCTGCATGCGTGTGGCTCCGAAAGCGTCGGAGCATTCCACAAGGTCCTTCGGCACCTGCTGAATGCCCAGGCACGTCAGGCGGATGGCTGGCGGCACTGAAAAGATAACAGTGGCGACCACGGCGCTGACCTTGCCAATGCCAAAAAAGGGAATAGCCGGGATAAGATAAACAAAGGCCGGCATGGTTTGCATGACGTCCAGCACAGGCATGACTACCTTTCGCACCGCAGGGTACATGGCAGCCAGAATGCCGCAGGGCACGCCCAGCAACACCGAAAGCAGGGTGGCTGAAAGCACCAGGGCCAGGGTGCTGATGGCAGGAACCCAGAGCCCCAAATTCCACAGCAGGCCAAAGCCGAGAAGTACGAATACCGACAGGCCGGGGCCACGTGTCACCCACCATGCAATGCCCGCCAGCAGCAGAATGAAAAGCCACGGCGGCGGCAAAAGGAGTATGTGTTCAAAGTTGTCCAGCAGGCCCATCATGAATTTTGCCCCGGCGCGCGTCACACCAGAGACGTGCTCGACCAGAAACTCCACAAGGCTGTCTACGTAACTGGCTAATGGCAGTCTAGGCAGCATGTGCGCCTCCCCTGCTGTGTTCCACGAGAGAGCCAAGCAGCAGGCCGCGAACAATGACGCCCACAAGGCGCCGGCGTTCATCCACCACAGCCAGGGGGTAGGGCAGATCGGCCATGAGGGGCACTAATTCGGTAACCGAGGTGTCGGGGCTGACAGTAATGATATCCGTACTGGTAATCTCTGTGAGATCGGAGCGGCCTTCGGTGACCATCTGTTTGGCGTCATCAGCATTTATGATGCCCACAAAGCGGCGGTGCCTGTCCAGCACGAACAGTGACGCTATGGAATGCACGCGCATTTTGCGCAGCGCAGCGCGGGGGCCGTCAAGCCCAAGCACCGCGACATCTTCAGAGCGCTTCATGACGCTGGCTGCGGTAAGCACCTGTGATGCGTCCGCCGAGGCCACAAAACGGGCCACATGATCGTTGGCGGGGGCTTGCAGGATGTTTTCCGGCGTGCCTGTCTGCACCACAACGCCGTCCTGAAGCAGTACGATGCGGTCACCAATTTTGAACGCTTCGTTCAGGTCATGCGTAATAAAGACGATGGTTTTATGAATGTCGTCCTGAAGGGCCAGCAGTTCGTCCTGCATTTCCTGCCTGATGAGGGGGTCAAGGGCGCTGAAGGCTTCGTCCATAAGCAGGATTTCCGGCTCAAGGGCCAGGGCGCGGGCAAGGCCCACACGCTGCTTCATGCCGCCTGAAAGCTGCCCAGGCAGGGAGTTCTTCCACTGTGTGAGCCCCACCCGTTCAAGTATCTCTTCACTTTTTTTCAGGCGTACATCCTTGGACACGCCCATAACCTCAAGCCCGAAGGCTGTGTTTTGCAATACAGATCTGTGAGGAAAAAGCGCAAAATTCTGAAATACCATACCAAAGCAACGCTGCCGCACTTGGCGCAGCTTCTGGTCGCTCATGGTGGTGATGTCTTCGCCGTCCACAAGGATGTGCCCTGTGGTAGGCATGATAAGGCCGTTGAGGCAGCGCAGCAGGGTTGATTTGCCACTGCCGGAAAGGCCCATGATGACAAGCAGTTCGCTGTCGGTGATGTCGAGCGATATATCGTGCAGGGCAAGAGTGGTGCGGGTTTTGCGTAGAATGTCAGCTCGTGAGACGCCTTTGGCGGCGAGTTCAAGAGCCTGCTTTGGGTGTGGACCAAAGACTTTTGAAACGTTTTGGATAGAAATTTTTGCCATATACCCTCCTTCTGCCGAGGCATCTGCATGCCGCGGGTGTAGCCCGTAACCGGACGAGTATATGGAAGGACGACCTAAGAATGACCGTCAAAACGAACTTGCTGGAGTCATCAGCGTTGAGGGCACCAGCAGATGAACGCCTCCTCGGTATAAACCGAACTTCCATAAAGTGTTAAAAATAATCGTGATCAGACAGACGTATCCACAAGACAATAAACCGGTACGGGGATTCTTTTTTGCTCCTTCATGCCGCATGGTGATTTGGAGGTTGCATATGCGCCAACAGAGGCAGCTCGGCGGGCAAGATATTGCGGGCTGTATTTGCCGGTGAACGGCTAGGCTTGGCGGTAACCGTTCTGGATGGTTACATGCGCCGCAGAGCCGATGCCATTTAGATGGTGTATTATGTATTTTTTAGCCAGGATGCTTTTTTTTGATGATGTGTTAGCATGATCATTTGATTGGTATTCTAACTTCTGACCAATATGCGCATAAACAGTGCTGCTGCTGCTTCAAGTGCGTTAACCTGCAAGGAATCAACAGTTTTTATGTGATTATTTTTGTAATATAATATATAATAGTATGCAAATCAAGGTTAGATTTATTTCTCTGTCTGCCATGCCTTGGCACGCACATCGAGCGTTTACAGTGTGGCGTCAGTCGTGTGTTTCTGTGGGGGAAGGACCCTTTTGTAAAAAGGTCGCCTCCCCCCTCCCCCTGAAATTTTTATTGATGTTCAGCGTGTCATCGATGGGCATGAAGCTTTCAGCGTGGGCGGGTGGGATATCTATATTCTTGTTTCAATATGTCACCGGGGGGCTGCCATGCGTGTGGCGCACACCGGCGGCACCTTGCAGGCACGCCACTGGTTCAAGGATAATTTGTTTCAAAAAGCATGAGGTTGGTCAGAACGAAAGGCAGCAGCGCCGTATACACAGTATACGGCGCTGCTGCCTTTCGTGAGAATGTAGTGAGACGGGCTTTTTTCAGCACATTATCAGATGGTGCGTGTGCTGCCCGTGGCAGTGTGAAGTGGAAAGTCCCTACACGCTGCGTGTGGGCAGCACAAAGCTGTGGCGGCCCATAAAGGCCGAAGCGGCGATGCCGAGCACCGCAAGGGCTACCAGGGCCGGATGATGCCCAACGCCAATGGTAACGGCCAGCAGACAGGCAAAGGCCACTACATCAAGCACGGTTGCTGTGCCAAGGTTTCTGCGTTGCAGCGTGCTTGATCCGTCGTGCATGGCTGGGCGCAAATGAAGCTGGAGCAGCAGAATATCAATAACCAGCATGACCAGCATGGCGGGAAAAAGCCTGTGCAGGCCGTTGGTCACGTGCAGGGCCATGCCAAGCCCAATAAACAGCGCGCAGCCAAGCAGTATGCCGCCATTGGTCAGATAGGCCGAAAACCAGCGTGCTTTGCGCCATACCGGCCTTGAGGTGGCAGAAAACAGCACGCCCTTGTAGCACAGCCCGGCGGCCGCGCAAACAATGCCCAAGGCCATAAAAACCACCAGAACGTTTACCGCCACATCCGAATCAAGAAAGGCCATAACGCTGGCCGCGCATGCGGGAGACAACAGTTCAAACCCGGTGGCAAGGCCCGCAGAACCCCAAAGGGCCGGTATGAGAATGGTCACCGACGAGAGCGTCAAGGCCCACACCCCAACCCACATGGGCGAGGTTGGGCGGAACGTGCGCAGCATATGATGAAAACGGAGGGGGTCGCCAAGGTCGGCCACAAGCATGAGCAGGTCGGCCACAAGAAGCAGCCAGGCCAGCACAAAGGCCGGTTGGGCCAGAATGCCGAAGGTCACGCGCCGCAGCAGCAGGGCGCAGGCTGTGACAATGTATAAGCCCAAAGCCGCGTTGTTGAGCCAGACGTCAAAGACCGTCATGGTCCCCCACGGGGGAAGATGCGGGATGACGTCCTGGGAATAGTCCTGGCTGTATGCCGCCCCGGTGCTTTGCGCAGCGTCTTTCTGGATGGTTTGGGTCGTTTCCATTACAAATAGCCTCCAAAAATCACGGATGCGCCCACAATTGCCATGCCGAGCAAAACTCCGGCAATGGCTCGTGTGTAATCACCCTTGAGCCGCAGGGCGGGATGCACGGGTTCTTCAGGCAATCCGTATCTGGCAGGATTGTCCAGCAGCAGAAAAATATTGTGCAGGGACGAGTAGCTCCCGGTGGCGTCCAGCCCGTACAGCCGGGCATTGGCCACCCCTTGGGCCTGCAGTTGGGCAAGACGGTTGCGGGCGGCGTTGCGCATATCTTCAAGCTTGCCAAAACGGATAGATGCCGCCGGGCAGGTCTTGGCGCAGGCCGGGTGCAGGCCGTCCCGCACACGGTCAAGGCAGAAGGTGCACTTGTGCGAATGCCCTGTTTCTTCATTTCTGGCGATAACGCCGAAAGGACAGGCCGCCACGCACGAGGCGCAGCCGTTGCAAATATCAGACTGCGGGTACACGCCGCCCACCTCGGTGCGAATAAGCGCGCCCGTGGGGCAGGCCCGCAGGCAAGGGGCATCGTCGCAGTGTTTGCAACTGTCACTGGCCAGCAGCCAGCGCAGGCCCTGACGGTTGTTGGCGGGCACATCCGGGCCGATGATTTCGGCAAATTTGACGTGCCGCCATGTTTTGGCCGACAGCTCAAGTGTATTGTCGTAGCTGCGGCCCGAAAGCTTGGGTTCAAGACCGGGCAGCATGTTCCAGTGTTTGCAGCCCACCTGACAGGCCTTGCAGCCAATGCACACAGACGTGTCGGTAAAAAATCCGATAGCTTCCTGTTGCTCTGGCTGCGCGCCGCGCAGAAAGGGATAGGCCACGCGTTGCAGAAAACCGCGCGGTTTCTGCAGGGGATGTTGCGTATCAGTTGTCATAGTCCAACCTTCCTTCGGGCCTGCAAATCCAGGGCACGTTTTTCATCGGGGCATCCGGCAGAGGCGTGTAGGCGTCGCGGAAGTCATCCTTATGCTCGCTGCGGGGAGTGAGCCTGCCCGGCCTGATGCGGCAGGCGATGGATTTGACGCTGGCAATGTCCGAATTGGGTCCAAGAGACAGGGCGGTAAGCACGTTGACGGAGTCCCCAGTCACCTCGCCCTTGAAACCAAAATGCATGGGCACGCCCACAATGTGCACCTTGCTGCCGCAGACCATGAGGGGGGCCATGCGCGGCGTTACCAGCACCCGGCCTTCAATGGAACCGCGCTTGCTCTCGGCAATGACCCAGTCAAGGGTACGCAGGTTGAGGCTTTCAGCCAGTTCTGGGTCCATTTCAAAAAACAGGCTGGGCTGCAGTTCGTTGATCCAGCTTGAACGCCGTGTCATGACCCCGGCCACAAATTGTTCCGTTACCCTGTAACTTGTAAGGATAATGGGGTAGCGCGGGTCGCCCTGGGCGGCGATGGCGTTGCGCGAGTCCTCAATAAGCGTGGTGGAGGGCGATATCTGCTGCGCGGCCAATGTATTGCGCACAGGGGTTTCCAGCGCCTCATAGTGCACGGGCATGGGGCCGTCAGACAGGCAAAAGGGCGCAAAAAGCCAGCCAAGGCCGTAAAAATGCACGGTAAAGGGGGCGTTGCCCGCTATGGCGTCCATACCCCTGCTTTCGGGGGTGGGGCGGTAGTCCGGGGCTTTGTCCATCACATAGTTGGGCACGTCCGCGCCGGTCCAGCGCTTGGCATTGACGTCCCAGTGGACAATGGCCTTGCGCTCTGACCAGGGCCTGCCCTCGGGGTCGGCAGAGGCGCGGTTGTAGAGAATGCGCGAGTTGCCCGGCCAGGCCCAGGCCCAGTTAAGGTAAAAGTTTTCGTCGTCGCTGATGGTGCCGCGCCTTTTGGCGAGGTTTTGGTCCGGGGCCGGATACACTCCGGCGTAGAGGCGGCAGCCGCAGGCCGTCGATCCGTCGGCGGCAAGCTGGCCTGTGCCCTTGAGGTGCTCGCCTGTGACGGTGTTGAAGCCGTTCATCTCGCGCAGCACAAGTTCCGGGTCTGGCTCGTCCTCACCGGGTTTACAGTAATCCCAGGTGAGCTGCTGCAAGGCCTTGTCGCGCTCAAGGGTGGAGTCGGCATAAAGAGCCTTGAGCCGCTTGCCCAACTGGTACGCGTACCAGAGGTCTGATTTGCTGTCGCCCGGCGCATCAAGCACAGGTTCGTGCCACTGCACCAGACGCTCGGTATTGGAGACAGAGCCGCCTTTTTCCATTGCCAGCGCGGCTGGCAGCAGAAAAACCTCGGTGCCCACGGTTTCGGGGCCGGGGCCGTTGGGGTCGGCGTACCATACGGCGGCACTTTCTGTTTCAAACGCGTCCACCACAACCAGCCAGTCCAGCCTGCGCATGGCCTCGCGGTGAAAACCGGAATTGGGCGAACTGACGGCCGGGTTCTGGCCGAAAACGAGCATGCCCCGCACAATGCCCTGCAGGGCCTCCTTGAAGAATATCTGCTCGGACTCGTCCTTCTGCATCTTGGGCAGGTTCTGGTAGCAGTATTCGTTTTCTGCGGTGGCGGCATCGCCGTACCAGGCCTTGAGCAGGCTGACCATATAGGAGGGCATGGCTGCCCATGCGCCCTTTATGCCCTCCTGGCTCCACAGGCCGCTTTCGCCCTTGCCCCGGCGTCCGCCAAGGCCGTGCCCGTATTTGAGCATGTTTTTGAGCGTGGCGTGTTCGGCTATGGCCTTGGGCTGCGGCAAATAGTTGGGCAAATTGTTGAACAGGGTGGGGATGTCTGTTGCGCCCTGCACATTGGCGTGCCCGCGCAAGGCGATGATGCCGCTGCCGGGGCGTCCGATGTTGCCCAGAAGCAGTTGGATAATACCGGCTGCCTTGATGATCTGCACGCCGCTGGTGTGCTGTGTCCAGCCAAGAGCATAGGCCATGACCGAAGTGCGGTCAGCGCCAGAATTGGTCATGAGCAAATCGGCCACCAGCTCCACATCCTGCGGAAGACAGCCGCATGTCTCTGCCGCCTTTTCGGGTGTATAGCTTTCAAAATGCTTTTCAAGCACGCGCAGAACACAGCGGGGGTGTTGCAGGGTGGGGTCTGTGACGGGCACCCCCTTGTCGTCCACCTCATAGTCCCAGGCGTCCGGGGCCTGATCGTAGGCGCGCGTGACGGGGTCAAAGCCCACAAAAAGCCCTGTATCTTCATTAAAGGAAAACTTTTCGCTCACAAGGGTGGAGGCGTTGGTGTAATTGCTGACAAAGTCGGCAAAGTAGCCTTTTTTCTTGATAATAAGATTAATAAGCGCGCCAAGAAAGGCCAGGTCAGAATCTGGCCTGATGCGTACATAGTGGTCGGCCACAGCCGATGTGCGCGTAAAGCGCGGGTCCACGTGGATGAGGGTAGCGCCCCGTTCTTTGGCTTCCATAACCCATTTAAAGCCCACGGGGTGAGACTCCGCCATGTTGCAACCCAT
>JAQVZK010000020.1 GCA_028708195.1 Desulfovibrio sp. | reverse complement strand
TAACATGCAAAATTGCTACTGGGCCTGGGTGCTCTTTTTTTCAAAGGGCGCGGGCGGTCGCCACCTCCAGAACAGGGCCAGCAGGGGGAGAAGCCCTACGGCTTCAGCGACTTCACGGGGGGCAATTTTACCTGTCCCCCACCACAAGGCGATGCTCACTCCGGCGGTTGCCAGCATAAGCAGCCATTGCGCCGCGCTCATTGGGCGGGTCGTCCACTGAAAAAAGCCCACGGTGAGTATGGCAACCCAAACCTTGGTGATGGTAAGAGAGAGCGCCGCGCCTTCCAGAGGCATGGCCGGTATAAGCGTCATGCAGCAGATAATGTTGAGAACAAGTCCGCTGATGTAAAAGACGAGCAAAAGGCGGTGGCGGCGCATGCCTATCATCGCATAGGCGGCGAGGTTATGCAGAAAGGCCGTGGCCAGACAGGGAGTAAGCAACTGTTGCGCACGCACGGCGCTTTCATAGCTTGGGCCGTAGATAAAAGGCAGAAACCGGTCACTTTCCACACAAATGAGAAAGATGATGGGCAAGGATGCCGCCCACAACGATCGGGCCGTCTGCCCAGCAAGCTGGCGAAAGGCGTTTTTATCCTGCTGCCAGAGTTTGGCCAGCAGCGGAAAGATCACCTTGCCAAGAAGTGCGCTTGATACAAGAACAGAGAGGCCCTCCACGGTTTCCCAGGCCACGCCGTATCCGCCCACGTCCGCATTGCCGCCGTACTGCTTGAGAAAAATGACATTGATCTTGTTATAGAACATGGCGCAGGCGGCCATGCAGGTAAAGATAAGGCCATGTTTCATCTGCCGCGCCAGATCGAGCATGCCTGCCCGGCCCACCCCGGAAAGAGGGTTGCGACCAAGGGCGGTGAGGGCAAAAATGATGCACAGTATGGATTCAATGGGCTTGTAGAGTGCGATGATGATGGGCGGTGCGCCCATCATGACACAGGTGATGCCGAAACCTATGCCAATAAGGGCCGAGGGCACCCGGATGCGCATTTCCACATCCTGGCGGCCGCGTGCCTGACAGAGGGCAAAAAAAGAGTCGCTCACACCGTCGAGGCCAAGCCCGGCGGCGATGCACAGCACGATAAGGCGTAGTTCGGGGCTGTACCCCTGCCAGCCTGTTACAAACCACGTGACGGCCAGCGCCAGCACCAGCACGACAAGCTTGAGCCAGGTAACCTCGCCAAGCAGGGCGCGGGGGCGGCCCTCACGCCGGGCAAAGGTAGACAGCAGAAAATCATTAAGCCCCACATCGGCTATGGTTTTAACCAGGTAACCAAAGGTGAGGGCCAGCACCACCTGCCCCATAATATCCGGGCTGCGGCGGGCCAGCAGAATGGTAAAGGCTGCCCATGCCAGGTCGCGCGTCCACTGCGCGCCCAGAATGTAGCCGAGCCTGCGGGGGATGCTCTTGAGCTTCATGCGGGGGGCTTTACCTGCCGCCCCCGAACCGTACCACAGCCTTGAAGCCGGGCTTGAGCTCCAGATTCGGGTTGGGCACGGTGACTTCAACGGTGTAGTAGGAAGGGTTGGCCACGCTCATGTCGTTGGAAACCCATGATATTTCTGTAACTTTGCCCGGAAAAACCTTGTTGTTGAGGGATGGAATCTCCACCTCTACCTTGTCGCCCGCGCTGATGCCGCTGACTTCTGCTTCATAAACAGGCACCTGAATAAGCACGGGGTCAAGCTGGCCCACCCTGATGGGCACGCTGCCAGCAGCCAGCAGAGTGTCGGGGTTGAGTGTGGTATCCAGCGACAGCACGTAGCCTGTGAGGGGCGAGGTCAGGGTGAGGGTTTCTGGTAGAATCTCCCCTTCCTTGATCTCCTGGCCGAAATAGCTGCTCAGCTCTTTAAGGCGGATGGCAAAGCTGTTTTCGGCTTTTTGTATGGTGGTGCGGGTCAGTTCAATGCGGCGTTGCAAAGAGCTCACGTCTTCTTCAAGTCGGCCTGAAGCCTGGCGCGAGCCAAGGCCGGAGGCCGCAAGCTGGCGAGCCTTGTTGCGCTGGGCAATGGTTTCAGCAAGTTTACGTTCAAGGTCCAGCACTTCTTTTTTGAGATTTTCTGTGCTGGGGCCCTGCATGACTTCGCGCTGCAGGGTGCGTTCTGCATCTTCATACAGGTGATAGCGCATAAGAGGCGCGCCTTCTTCAACGGCTTCGCCGGGCTTGACCAGCACGGTGTCCACCACGCCGCTGAAGGGCATGGGTACGGCCCGGGTGACTGTCGTTACGACTTTGCCTGTAAGGATGGTCACCCCGGTCTTGCCGCCATCTGCGGCAAAGGCGGAACCCGTGAAGGCCAGACTGACCAACAGAGCCAGAGCAAACCCCAGTGCCCCCTTGCAGGCCGAAAATACGGTGCGGGGATAACGCGCCATTACAGTACCTCCCTGGCCGGCAGGCCGAGGAAACGCTCCTGAAGCGAGGTAGAAATGTACATCCATTCAAGATGGGCCAGCTCGCAGGTCAGTTCAGCCCGAATAAGGGCGATCTGGGCCTGCACCATAGCTTCTTGCTTGTCGGCGACGCTGGGCAGCTCTGCAATGCCTTCATTGAAGGAAATGTGGGCTTCTTTGTACTGCATGGCCGAGGTGTCAAAACGCGTACGCGCGATCTTGAGTTCGGTTTCAGACAGGGCCACATTCTGTTCCGCCTGCAGCCATTTGTTGGAGTAGTCGGTACGTTTGCGGGCCATCTCGTGAAAAGCCTGGGCCTTCATCATGCGGGCTGTCTGTACGCCACGGTAACGGCGGCCCCAGTCCAGCAGGGGAAAGCTGAAGTTCAGGTGCAAAAAGGTGTCTTCACTGCCGCTGGAAGGCTGATACTGGCCCGAGGGCGGGCTGTTGTTGACGGCAATGCTCATGTCGGGAATATACTGGGCCCAGGCAACCATGATATTATAGTCGCCCAGTTTGATCTGACCACGCAAAAGCAGGTCGTCCTCAGTGGTGCCCCAGCGGTCGTCCCATTTGAGGCTGCGGCCATTGAAGCCTTTCAGGATTTCATCCGCACTGGCAGTGTCCACATCCATCTTCTGCTGCGGGTCCACACCGGCGAGGATTTTCAGCTGGGTAAGCTGCATGGTTTCCTTCATCTTGGTCTGTTCCACCATCAGCTCAAGCTCGCGCTGGTGCTGCATGGCCAGATTGAGGGAAACGCCCTGACGGCCGTCCACTGCTTCCACCTGCTGCCAGTAGGAAATCAGCTCCTTGCCGATGGGCAGCAGCTCTCTTTGTACCTTGACGATCTTTTTTTGCGCCTGCAACTGCAGGTATGCCTGGGCGATCTTGTAGATGGCTTCGCCCACGGCCTTGCGGTGCGTGGATATGGCCAGGTTGACCATGGCCTTCTGCACCTGATGCTCAAAATAGGAGGCCACAGGGTTGGGAAAGGACGCGTAAAAACCCACGGTGAACTTGGTGCGACCGTAGTCGCCGGGGGTGTCCTTGTGGTCCATGTTGTAGCGCGTAAGGTTGTTGGTGACCTGCATGGTCATGCGGGGTTCTGGCAGGTACTTCCATACGGCGTCTGTAAGGGCCACGCGTTTGATTTCCAGGTCAACCGCGCTGTTGACCAGAAGGGGCGACTGCTGGATGGTCAAAAAGACGCAGTCTTCATAGGTAAAAACTTTGCCGGGATCGTACAGATTGGGCACGGCCGCAGCGAGTTTGTCCTTGTTTTCCACGGGGACACCCGGAGCCTCCTCCAGCCAGTGCCTGGCCGGAAGTTCCGGAGATTTCAACCCCGCCTTGTTAGAGGCGCATGCGGAGAAAAATAGGGTCATAACGAGCAGCAACGGCAGATATGACCGCGCCGAAAAGAGAGGACGTGTGTTATGCGGCATCAGGCACCCTTTACGATCTCGCGCAGTTAGCGCGTTGGTATAATCACTGTCACTGTGGCGGAGACGCGCTAAAGCGCGGCGGCCCCGGTGTCCCGCCGGTTAAATTCAAGATGGTGGAGCGTAAGGAAAACCCGGCCGCTCTCGTCAATGGCCTGACCGTCATAGCGCAACAGATTTGGGGCAGACCAGGAACGCCGCATCATTATGCGCCACGGCCCTTTGCCTCTTTCGCCCCCAAAACGGATGAATCCCGCAGCGTGTAAGCGCCAGTTCCGTATGACAGTGGCAATGGCCTCTGCCTCTCCGGCTTCCTGGGTTATAGCCATCCACGCGGCTTGTGCCATCCCCTCTACAACATACAGGACGTCTTTATAGCCTTTATTGCCTTCGGGGGCAATGCTTGCATGCGTATGGTCCAATAGTGCGGTATATCTGTGGTTAGGCAGAATAGTGAAGTTTTCAAGCATGCGCCAGGGCGCGCCAAACCCCACGGAATCATAAACAGCACCCGTATTCAGGGTCTGCTGCGCCTGCTTTGCGTGAAGACTCTCATCGTCATGCGGCCACAGGGGGGGCACCTGCCCATTGGCGGCGGCCAGAATGGTCATGCCTTCGGCCACGGGGGCGTAGCGTTCAAGGTGTCTGCCGTTGGCTGAAAGTTCCTGCACATCCAGAGTGCTGCGGCACTGGCGCGTCATGACGCCGTCCTGCATGATCCACGGCTCCGCCTCCACGGCAACCCGGCATTCGCGGGTGATGCCGGGCGGCAGTGAGGGGAGATCATAAAACCGAAGGTCTGAAAAGCCGGTGGCTGTCAACCAGGGCAGCCAGAGGCTTGAGGCTTCAAGAAGGGCAGCCAGGGCGCGGCTTGGCGGCAGCCAGGGCATGTCGTCAAGGGCATTGCCGGGCTGACCGCCGTGAAGGGTCAGATCGGGGTCGGCAAACCGCGAGTAATGGCAGCAGCCCTGAAAAAGCGTGGAAGTGGCCCGGTAAGGCGGCTGCGGGTCGGGGAAAACCAAGGGATAGTCGCGGGGTTTCTCCAGAATGATGAGCCCGTGCCCCTTTCTGTTCCTGGCGGCGGGCGTATGGGAGTCTGCGCCACCTTCGCGGGCGGCAGAAGCCGCGACCACGGGCAGAACAGTGGGGCGCACCCATATCACTTGCGAAGCGGTACCGTGCAGAAGTTCACGGGCCAGCATGTCGCCCCAATCATTGAGTCCGGCGCGCAGGGTTTTTTCCAGCAGGCGTATGCCCCTGGTGGCAACGCGAGCCTGCCCGCCCAGTTCTTCAAGCTTTTTTTCCAGCGGGCCGTCGCCGCGCAGGTTTTCAGCCGTGGGCTGCAGCAGACTGCACAGGCAGGCATAGCGCAGCCCGTGGGGCGAAAGGCTCCGCATGGCCGCAGCCAGCAGGTCGGGCATGCCAGCAGAGACAAAGGCGGTGGCCGACGCTGCCGGGCCGGTTTCTTTTTCACCGTTTGCATCGCTGGCGGCAGGCGCAAATATGAGGCCGCCAACCCGGCCTTCTTTCTTTGCCAGAGCGTCCAGCGCGGCGCTGGTTTCCTGGGCCAGCGAGCGTGCCCCGTCGATATTTTGGGGGACGCGCATGTCAAGGTCAAAAGGCACAATGCGTGATCCCGCACGGGCCAGCGGCGCGCAGGCCTCAACCTGACCGCGCGGCACGGCCAGCACGCAGCCAAGCGGTGCAAGGCCGTTCATGAGAGAGGGCAGCAGGTCAGGATCAAAGAACAACAGGGCCAGAATATCTCCCTGGCGGATGGCAAGGCCCTGACCGCAGGGGTCCAGCGGCAGCGGCAGGGGCGGCAGCGGAACTGGGGGAACTTCCTGCCCGGCAGTGTCGGCCCCGGCATTGTTTTCGCCTTTCGCGTGTTCCCGCACGGGGCTGAAGCGGCACAAGGGCGCGCACGCCTGAACAAGGGCAGTCTGACGAACCGCCACCTGACGTGTTGCTTCGGAAGTATCGGCATCAGCCGTTTCGCCAGGGTTTGCAGCGCCCAAAACGCGGGCAAGGTCGCCCACCGTGGATACCTGGAGCAGATCTTCAAAATTGACGGTGATATCCAGCGCCTTTTCCACTTCCTGAATAATCAGGGGAAAACGGCTGGAGCGCAGGGCCAGGTCGTAGCGCAGGTCCAGGTCTGGTCGCAGTTCTTCCACCGGGCGGCCGCAGGCGCGGGCCAGCACGTCGAGCACAACGCTCAGAGCGGCTGCGGGCGTTATGGAACCAAGGGTTTTTGCTGCGGCGGAGGCTGCGTCCGGGCCAGAAGCTGTGGCGGTGGCAGAAGCTGTGACAGAAGCCGGGGCGTCGGTTTTTGCCGGTGCGGTTTCTGGTGTTGCCGTGGCGCAGCCCATGTTGCAGTCCGGCGAATCCACCGGCACAAGGCCACAATGCGGCAACGGCGTGCGCGCGGCCTCGGCAGCGTCTTTGCCGCCGCGCACATCGGCGATGCGCGCCCGGATGGCGCTTTTGCGCAAATGCCCGAGGGAGTAGAGGCGGGCGCATGTCTGGCGCATGCCTTCCACTTCCTTGCCCTTGCGCCCTGCGGTCAGGCAGAGAGCTTTCGGCTCGTTGTCATTGACAAGGCTGCAGAGGGTGTCCTGTGGGCCCAGTTCCAGAAAATGGCGGATGCCGTCTCTGCGCCAGGCGGTGTGCACGCATTCTGTCCAGCGTACGGAGTTTTCATCCAGGTCGGTGATATGCTGGCAGATGGAGGGCTGGTCGTCAGGATAAAATTCCGTGGTGGTGCAGCCCAGCATGGGGTGACGGGGGGCGTGCATTTCAAGCGCATTGAGGCGGCGCAGCGAAAGGTCGCGGAGTACGCGCATGCTCGGATGGTGGAAAGCCAGGTTCAGGTTGAGCACGATGGCCGGTATGCGCCGCTTGCGCAGGCTCTTGCGGGCCTCCATCAGCACTTCGCGCGGCCCGCTCAAAATAAACTGCTGCGGCGTATTGTAGTTGGAGACGTAGAGGGCGGGCCAGGTGGCGCGCGCTTCTTCAATGATCTCGGCGCTGGCGTGCACGGCCATCATGCCCATTTCACGGGTGGCGGCAGCTTCCAGTTCGGCCATGTGGACAGCGCGGGTGTCCAGAATATGCCAGGCCACCTCCGGCGTGTAGATGCCGCAGAAACACAAGGCGATCATCTCGCCCAGGCTGTGCCCGCAGAACAGCGAAGGCTTGAGCCCCAGTGAAGAAAGCACGCTCCACTGCGCGAACTCAAGCATGAAAACATAGGGGGACTGCCAGCGCGTGGGGCTGACTTTTTCCACATTTTTTTCATCCATCAGGCCGAGCACGTCCCAGTCGGCCACGGCGGCGATGCGGTCCATAGCGGCGCGCGCCACGGGGAAATTGTCATAGAGTTCGCGGCCCATGCCCGGCCAGACCGAACCCATGCCGCAGCACATGACCGCCAGGGGCGGAGCGTCTGTCTCGGGGGCGATCCAGAGGCCGCGCCCGGCAAGAGTGGCCAGGGCTGCAGCGTCAGGATTGTGCGGCAGAGAAAAAAGGTCTTGCCGCCACAGGGGGTTGGTGGTGCCCATGCGCCACATGAGGCCATCCTGAGGCAGGGTTGCGTAGCGCACGCCATCAAGAATGAGCTCTTCAGGCATATTTTGGTAGTCGGCCATTTTTGTGGTGTCAGGAGCAGTGACCTGAATATGTTTTGCCCCGGGTTCTGGGTCGCAGGGTTGCCAAAGGGGCGGCGCGGCTTCAGCCCGGGGTTCCGCTGCCTCCTGCTGTGGACTCTTGCGGCACCGCAGCGTATCGCAGCACGGTGGCGTCGGGGCCGGCAGGCTCAGCAAAAGAGGCTGGCACTGCAGGTTTGGCGTGTTATTCGCCATAAAGTCCAGTAAAAGAATGGTGGGTACGCGTCCGGCTTGCGGGCACATGGGTTCTTCGTCGCCCAGCGCCCTGTCCGCGTCGGAATTATAATAATTGGGGCACTGCGGCATGCTCACACCCATAGTATCGGTGCGGCCCGCCGTGCTGGCCAGGCAGGGGTAAATGTTTTTTGCCGCATCCGCGCCCTGATCAAGGCCCGTGCGCAACACCTTTTCGCTCTCGTGCAACTGGCCAGGCCGAAAAGACTCGAACTGCAGGCGCACAGGGCCCATGCGCCAGAGATTCTGCAAACCCTCCACGGAAAGGCTCAGGGCCTGGGCCAGATGGGCTGGCGTGCCGGACTCGTTCCAGCAGAGCCAGAGCATGACAGGCCCCGGATTTTCTACCAGCCTGAGCCAGTCAAGGCATTGGCGAACCAGCGCCTGAGCGCAAAGCTGGCCTGAAGGGACGCGGGATTCGGCCAGAACCGGATTTTCAGAGACAGAGCAGGCAAACTCGGCACACGGGGGCGAGACAACAAGCAGCCCGTCCTGAAGGACGGCGCTGTCAGTGGCGCGAGGCTTGCCGTGCGAAGTGCCGTGTGTTTGGACGGGGTCTTGCTGCATAAAACTCGGGCCTGTGGCGCGCGGTTGATCGATTGGGCCGAAGAGGAATGTGTCGGCTAAGGCCGGAATTATAGAATATATCGCTTCCCTTGTCCAGACGCGGAGGCAGAAAACAAGCCAGTGCAGCGGGGCGTCGCAGCGGGTATTTGCGCTGAAATGCTGTCAGAAACGGCGTGAAATGTAGTGTGGCGGCCACTATGGCGGGCGGGTGAGTATTTGACATTCCGCACTTGCCATAGGTTGAAGGTTTGGCTATACTGAATCCTTACAAAGTTGCGCCCTCTGCCCTGTTGCTTGCTGCAGGGCTGCGGGCCGGTGCATTTTTTGGACAAATTTAAGAGGATTAGGCATGAAGAACGACCATTCCTGTCAGGCTGGCCAAGAGGTGGCATCAAAAACTGCCACCACAGAAAGCTCCGCGGGCGGCTTTAGTCGCATGCGTTCCAAGCTCGCCTTTGACCGGCTTGTGGAGATGGGAGCCAAGATGGGGATGGAAAATCCTCTTTTTCTTTGCCACGAGCGTGCGGCCAAGGCCACCACACTCATTGGCGGCAGGGAATATCTGAACTTTTCCACCTACGACTATCTGGACATTAACGCCCATCCGGAAATAACCGAGGCCGTTACCCGCGCCGCCACCATTTACGGCACGTCTGCCGGAGCCAGCCGCCTTATGGGCGGCGAGCGCCCGCCGCACCGTGAACTTGAGCGTGCTTTCGCCGACCTTTATGGCGTGGAGGACTGCATCGTCTATGTGAGCGGGCACGCCACCAACGTGTCCACCTTGGGCTTTTTGCTTGGGCACCGCGACGCCATCTTTCATGACGGCCTGGCGCACAACTCCCTGGTGCAGGGCGCGCGCCTGTCGCACGCCGCGCGCTACTCCTACAATCACAACGACTGCGACGCCCTTGAAGAAATGCTCAAGGCCAAGCGTGCCGAGCACAAGCGGGCCATTATCGTCACTGAGGGCCTGTTCAGCATGGACGGTAACATCCCCGATCTGCCCCGCATCATCCAGTTGAAAAAGCAGTATGACTGCATGCTGCTGGTGGACGAAGCCCACTCGTTGGGCGTGCTTGGCAAGACCGGGCGTGGCGCGCACGAATATTTTGGTATTGACCCCAATGACGTGGATATGTGGATGAGCACGCTCTCCAAATCCATGTGCGGTTGCGGCGGCTTTATCGCTGGCAAGCATGAGCTTGTGGAATTTCTGAAGTACGGCTCCCCTGGCTTTGTTTTCAGTGTGGGTATGCCCCCTGTTATCGCAGTGGCCTGCCGCAAGGCGCTGGACATCATGCTGCGCGAACCGGAGCGGGTGCAGAAGCTGCAGGGCATATCCCGGTTTTTTGTGGAATACGCCGCAAGTATCGGCCTCGACACGGGTTCGGCCCAGGGCTACGCCATCGTGCCTGTCATGGTGGGCGATCCTATGGTTGCGGGCTTCTTGTCCAACGCGTTGTTCAAGCGCGGCATCTATGTGATGCCCATTACCTTCCCGGCAGTGAAGGAAGGCACCGACAGGCTGCGCTTCTTCCTTTCGGCCGCCCATACGGAAGAGCATATCCGCAAGGCACTGGACGCCGTGAAAGAAGAAATTCCCAAGGCACAGGCCATTGTAGAAAAATACAAGAGCGAACACGCCGAAGAATACCTGGGCGAATAAGAACAGCATTCCGAACCGGGCCTGATGGCCCGGTTCTCGTTTGCTGCGGAGACCTATATGCCTTTAACCAGTGGCCTTGCCACAGAAGCGGGCGAACAAAGCGGTCGGCAGAGCGTTCCGCCGGTCATCGCCTATGTGCTTCTCTGGTTTCCATTGTCTTCCGAGACATTTATTTTTCGTGAGGTCGTACAGCTCAGGCAGCGGGGCTTGCCGGTGTTTGCCTACAGCATGTATGGCGAAAATCTCAAGGGTTGCAGCGAAGAAATGCTGGCCTTTGACGGCCCTGTGCGCCGTATGGGCATCAAGGCAACCTGCTGCGTTCTGGCGGCCTTTGGGCGTGCCCTGCGGCAGAAACCCCGGGCCGTTTGGCGGCTCATGCGTGAAGGGTTTTTTCGCCGCATGCGCAATGTTGAAGCCCTGGGGGAAAATATCTGGTGCTTTTTGGCGGGCTTTCTGCTGGCCGAGCAGTGCCGTGAAGACGGTGTGCAGCTTATCCACGCGGCCTGGGCCAATGGCCCGGCAACAGCCGCCTGGGTGGCCTCACGGGTGACGGGCATTCCCTTTGCCTTCACCGGCCGCGCCGGAGACATTTATCCTGAAGACGGCCTGCTGCGCGAAAAATCGCGCGACGCGTTGTTCATCCGCACCAACAATCGCACCAATGTTCAGTGGCTGCGCAAATTTTGCCCTCCCGACGCCACGGGTAAAGTGCACGCCATCTACAACAGCCTTACCTTTCGGCCTTGTGGGCAGTGCGCCATGCCCATGCAGGCACCCTACAGGCTGCTTGCGGTGGGGCGTTTTGCGCGTACCAAGGGGTTTCCCGAATTGCTCACGGCTATGGCACGCCTGCGGCGTGAACAGGTGCCCGTGACCCTGACCCTGGTTGGCGATGGCAACTGGCACCATAAGCTCGTCAAAATGCGGGACGACCTGGGGCTTGCCCAGGTTGTCGATATGCCCGGCTTTATCCCCCATGACAAAATATGCAGTTTCATGCTGGACTATGACATGCTCATCATGCCCAGCGTGGTGCACTCCAACGGCGACCGCGACGGCATACCCAATGTGATCATGGAGGCGCTTTCGCACCGCATGCCGGTTATTGCCACCGACGTGTGCGGCATTGCCGAAGTGATTATCGACGGTGAAACCGGCCTGCTTGTGCCCCAGCGCGATCCTCGCGCTCTGGCGGACGCCGTGCGCCGCATGGTGTCTGACCGTAACGCGGCCCTGGCTATGGCCGAGGCGGGGCGCGCCCATGTTGAAAAACTTTTTGATCCCACGCGCAACATTACGGCGGTCTATGATCTGTACGTGAATGAATGCGCCAGAGCCGCCCTCAATCAGCCGGAGCAGACAGCCTGTTTCGACCAGGATTGCACCATAAAAGAGGAAGCATGAGTCGCCCAACGCTCTACCTTGCCGTCAGCCTGGACGTGGAAGAAGAAGGGCTGTTTGGCGGCCAGTATGCCCGCAGGGGATACTCGACATCCAATACCGCAAGCCTTGGGCGGCTTGATCCTTTGTGTGAACGCGGCGTGCGCCCCACGCTTTTTTGTGCGCACAGCGTGTTGGCCGACGCCCCTTCCTGCCATGTGCTGGCGGGCCTGCGCGACAGGTACGGCGCTGAAATAGGCGCGCATTTGCACCACTGGAATACCCCCCCTCTGACCCTTGACGGCCCCGGGGCAGACGCCGCCCTTGCCGACAACGCGTCCAGCGTGCCTGCGGCGGCCGTGCCCGAAGCGCTCATGGCCGCCAAGCTTGAAAGCCTCATGGCCGCAGGCAGGGACTTTCAGTCCGCGCCCCTGACATCCTTCCGCATGGGCCGGTGGGATATGCACAGAAATCTCTGGCCGTTACTGGCCCAGGCCGGAATCAAGGTCGACGCCTCGGTGCGTCCGCTGCATTGTGGGGCCACGCCCAAGGCTGGCCCCGACCACTTTGACGCTCCTTGCAATCCTTATTGGATAGCCGTAGAAAAAAAACGTATATTTGAAGTTCCCCTCAGTGTGACGCCCCTTGTGCAGTCTTTGCCGCGTCTGGTGGGCAGGGTGGCTCCGGGTTTGCGTTCGGGTTTCAAGAACTGGGGGGCATTGAGCCTTTTGCCTGTCTATCATCCCCTGTGGGCCATGCAGGCCGTGACCAGGCTTTTTGTGGCCAGGGGAGGGCGGGTGCTGTCGCTGACCTGGCACTCCTCGGAGATGATGCCCGGCGGTGCGCCCCACCTGCCTGACGCCAGTGCGGTGGACAAGCTTATGCAGAAAATTCTGGTTTGGACAGACTGGCTTTCGTCCCGTTGGGACGTGCGCAGCCTGACTATGGACCAGTTGCGCGAAACTCTGGGGCCGCAGGCTCCAGACAGCACAGAACTGTTGCGGCCAACCCGCAACGCGGAATGCGGAGACTGGGCTTATACGCCTCAAGAAGCTCCGTAACTGGTGCCGCTTACGATCAGGTATAGGTCTACTCCTAGTTTATAATGTGAGTTTGCTCCCCTGCAGACGCTCAGGAGTGAGGAATGACAGAAAGCAAGACAAGCGAGCCAGTCACCCCGCAGCCCTCAGCACCAGGACTGCCCCACGTGGCCTGCGTGTTGCTGTGGTACCCCCTGTTTACGCAGCCCTTTATTTTTCGCGACGTACAGGGCCTCAGAAAAAGGCTGCCGGTCTCGGTCTTTAGCCTCTACGGGCCCAACTTGCGCCACTGCTCCACTGAAATGCGCACGGCGGCCAGGCAAACCCATACCCTGGGAACGAGGGCGATTTTTGCCATTCTGGCCGAGCTTTTGCGCCAGATATGCACGCACCCCCTACGTCTGGGGAGCCTTTTCAGGCGCACCATGTTTCGCCGCTGGCGCTGTATTGAAACAATGGGCGAAAACCTCTGGGCCTTTTGCGCAGGGGTGTACCTGGCCCGGTGCTTCAAGGAGGGGGGCATTGACATGATCTACGCGCCCTGGCCGCGCGGTACGGCAACCGCCGCCTGGGTTGCGGGCAGCATTGCCGGGCTTCCCTTTGCCACGTGCGCCCGAGGCGACAATCTTGAACCGGCGGACCCTGACCTTGGCGCAAAGCTCGACGCGGCCTTTCTGGTGCGCGCCAACAACGGCGCGGACAAGGCCCGTATAGAAAATTTTGACTGCGGCCAGGCCAAGGGCAAGGTTGAACTGGTGTACAACGGGCTGACCCTGCCGCCACTGGCTGACGAATCTGCCGCGTCCGATGCGTCTTCTGTGGCAGCGCCTGCCGAAGTTTCTGCCGTCGTTTCTGGCATGGCCTCAGCGCCCGACACACCGGGCTGCCACTGCTCCAGTGGAGACATCCCTTCTTTTCCGCATCTGGCTGACGTGCCCACCTCGGCCTCACCTGTGCCCCTGCGGCGGCCTGTGCGCCTGCTGGCTCTGGGGCGCTTTGACGTAACCAAGGGGTTTGACGTGTTGCTGCGCGCCTGCGGCCTGCTGCAAGACCGAGGTCTGGATTTTACCCTGACCCTGGCGGGTGGCGGTGG
>JAQVZK010000300.1 GCA_028708195.1 Desulfovibrio sp. | reverse complement strand
CCTGCCGGGCCCCCGAATGTTTTTGCGTGGAGGAGAGAGCGACGGGTGCCCAGAGAAGGCGCTATGGAAAAAATGTTCGCCTGAGAGGTCAATGTTCAGATGCACAGTCCCGTGCGCATCGGTCACCTCGGCCCTGCCAGAAGAATTGACAATGCAAATGCGTATGAAATTATTGTTGTTATTGATTTCTTTGAGCAGGGGGAGCGCTTTTTGCTGCGGCATATAGCTCACAGTGATGGCCAGACTGTTGAGCGTTTGAAAATTATTCGCCAGCTGACGTTGTAGCAGGATGCGTAACTGTGTGGTTGTTTCATACAGATGGGGGATACTGGCCTGTTCAATCTGCCCGGTTGCGTGCCGAAACAGCATCAGGCTGCAGATAAGAAAAAGGCCGCCTACCAGAAAGGCAATCGCATAGATGCGCTTTATCTCCTGCTTGCTTCTGTACATGCTGCCTCTCAACAGAAATATCCATTATTTAATACCTTAACCTATTTGTTGGCAAGCGGTAAAGTCGGCCCAGCTTGATATGTAGCGTAATCAAGCTGGGCGCACGTGCTCTTGTTGGTGAAAAAATGAGATCACTCCAATGCACTAAAATGTGAAACTGATACTGACAATACTGCTAAAAACATTTTACAGGTACTGCTTTTAACTGCATTACTTTCTGTCATTGCAGCAAGCGGTCCTCTTCTTATCTGTCGAGTGTGCGAAAATACGCTTTAGACTTTAGAGAGGAAAAGGGGCCGCTTTTTTATTTTTGGGGCTCAGTCTGTTGGGGATTTGCAGTTTTGAAATATTTGCGGGCAGGAAGTCTTTGGTAAACCGGTCAGCACAACTACACGTAAGATTAAATATTTTTTATTTTATTCCAGTTTATTACGGTTGATTTATGCTGCAAGGCAGGGGAGTGCTGCTGCGTTTTGAAGGCGTGACACTGTCTCAAGGGCAATCTTTTTCATCTTACGCAGTCTCATGGGTTGCCTTTTTGTAGCATCGTATGATGAGGCTGGCTGGATACTCCCTGTATTTTGACGTAAGGCCCACGCAGCGGTAGGTCAGATGAGAAATAATCATAAATTCAGACCATGATGCTGTTTAATTTTGTTCGTTATTGCCAATTATTGTTTTGTAATATTATTTGTATTATAATATAGAATGCTTATGCCGTATTTTGCAGAAATATATTCTTGTTATACATGTTTCAATGGATGTATAATTATCATAATGGTTAATATATAAGTCATATTTTAAGTTTTTGTAATAAAAAATAGAGCAAAAGCAAGTTAAAAGCTTGTGGCAAAAGAAATAAAAAGGGTTGAAATAGAAGCTAAAGCAAATTATATGTAAGGAAATTTTGCAGGCTGTTTAACCAATGAATGAAGGAATTTTCTTTCTAGTTGACGCAAAATGACAGTTCGTTTAACTCTAGAAAAAGTTAAATGCATTGGCAAGGAAGGAGGAAACACATTAGTTTTATGTTGTGAGGAACACTCTTAGGGTGAATATTTTCACAACTCACAATGTAGTGGGGCAAAAATTATGAATACACTTGTCTTTTGCTGTGTGGCGCTGCCATTTATTGTAGCGCTTGTTCTCTATTTCACACAGCTTGACCGCACCCGCAAGTTTCTCGTGCCTGCAGCGGTTGCGGTGATGGCTTTGGCTGCCGTGTTCATGGGTGCGCACGGCACTTTTCGCCTTGAGGCTGAAACATTTTTTGGCGTACCGCTAGACAGCCTGTTCAGTCTGCTGGATCTGTTGCTGTTGCTCTATATCCTGGGTCTTGGCTGGAAGCTGGGCAGCAGGGTAGTTATGGGCATGACAGTGCTGCAGTTGGTCGGCCTGCTCTACCTGAAGTTCGTTCTGGCGGACGGCGCAGCCCCCATCACGGCTTTCGCGCCTGATGGCCTTTCGCTTATCATGGTTATCATCATTACCGTTGTGGGTGGCCTCATCACCATTTATGGTCTTGGCTACATGGATATTCATGAAGAGCATCTCCATTTGCGCGTCTCGCGCAAGCCTCGTTTTTTTGCTATAATTTTCTGTTTCCTTGGGGCCATGAACGGCCTTGTGCTTTCCAACAATCTCTCGTGGATGTTTTTTTTCTGGGAAGTAACAACTCTTTGCTCATATTTGCTTATCAGTCATGATCAGACGAAGGAAGCCAACGCCAACGCATATCGCGCTTTGTGGATGAACGTTCTTGGTGGTCTTGCTTTTGTTTCGGCCATGCTTTTCGTGCAGAAGAGCCTTGGCACCCTGTCTACCGAAATTGTCTTGCACAAGATGACCGCAATGGATGTAAAGAGCACCGCCATGCTGCTGCCCTTTGCATTCTTTTGTTTGGCGGCCTTTACCAAATCTGCTCAGGTTCCCTTTGAGAGCTGGCTGTGTGGCGCCATGGTGGCCCCTACGCCGGTTTCGGCCCTGTTGCACTCGGCCACAATGGTCAAGGCAGGAACATACCTTCTGCTGCGCATGGCCCCGGCCTTTGCCGACACCACCATGTCCACCATCGTGGCGCTCTTTGGCGCATTTACCTTTGTGGGTACCTGCATTCTGGCAGTCAGCCAGAGTGATGCCAAAAAAATCCTGGCGTACTCCACCATTGCCAACCTGGGCCTGATTATCGCCTGTGTGGGCATAAATACTGCAGCTTCAATGATGGCGGCTACAACCATCATCATTTATCACTCCGTTTCCAAGGGGCTGCTTTTCATGTGCGTGGGCGCCATTGAGCAGCGCATAGGATCGCGGGATATCGAAGACATGCGTGGTCTGTACAGTAAGATGCCCCGAACGGCCATTATTACTGCAATTGGCATCTTTACCATGATGCTGCCGCCATTCGGCATGCTCATCGGTAAGTGGATGGCTATTGAAGCCATTGCGCGCGCCACTCAGGCCATGACGCCCATTATCTTCTTCATTGCACTAGGCTCGGCCTTTACGGTGCTTTTCTGGGCACGTTGGGCGGGCATTCTTGTTTCTTCGGCCAATCTGCATGAGCGGCCAACTCACGGAAACCCCAAGGCCACAGTCATGTTCGCTCTGCGTTCGCTCTGTGGACTTGCCATCGTGTTCTCCTTCTTTTCACCTATGGTTCTGGAAACCTTTGTTGAGCCTTCCGTTTCTGGTTTGTACGCCCGTTTTGGCCTCAAGTCTGAAGGCTTCATACCTGGTGCTTCGCTCACAGGGGCAGCAGGCTATTTCTGGATTTACATGCTCT
>JAQVZK010000019.1 GCA_028708195.1 Desulfovibrio sp. | reverse complement strand
GTAACTTCGAAAACTACCGCCTGCGTGTGCGTGTTTTGTGCTGCTGAAATGGCTGGGGAATCGTTCAGAAACCTGTCGGAAAAACTGCCCGTCGAAGGGGCTTGCCCCCGTCTTTGGTGTAGAGCCGTCTTTGGTGTAGAGCCCCCAACGGGCTGAAGCCACAAAAACGAGAAAAGGGAATTCATGTTTTCATGAATTCCCTTTAAATCTCTGGTCGGGATGAAAGGATTTGAACCTTCGACCCCTTGAACCCCATTCAAGTGCGCTCCCAGGCTGCGCTACATCCCGACGCGAGGTAGATAACTACGCTGAAGCACCTGGTCTGTCAACACATTTTCTAAATTATTTTTTGCGAACCAGGGCAAGCCCCACCAATGGCGGCAAATACAGGCGAATATCCGCCTCCTGCCGGTCTGGCAGGGGGGTGGTAAAATGCTCCGTCACATGGCCCTTGGCACCCTCGACGCCGTTAGAATCAAGGTTGCCGTGCCCGCCAAAGCGTTTTGTATCAGAACTTATCATCTCAACATATTTGCCGGGGGTGACGGCAAAAGTCATGGATTTTTGCGCCTCAAGCTCGTGAAAGTTAAACACAAAAAGCAAATGGCCGCGCTCAAAGGCCAGCAGGCGTTTTTCTTCATGAATAAAGCGAAAAACAGGCTTCTGGCAAAAGCTCTCAAGGTGAGGCCGAACAAGCTCAAGCATCTGCGCCTTATCCCAGGCTGCCAGAAGGCTGTACCTGAGTTCGGGAGAATCGGCCAGATGCCACTGCCTGTGGGCGTAAGCCTCGGCGTCCAGCCATTCGGGGTGACCAAATTCGTTACCCATAAAATTCAGATAGCCCGCATCAGCCGTTGCCAGCGTGATCAAGCGCATGAGCCGATAAAAGGCGAGTCCGCGCGACACGTGCCAGTTGTCAGTTAAAACAGACATGTGGCTGTACATACGGTTGCCAAGCAGCCGCCAGATCATGGCATCCTCGCCATTAATGCACTGGTCGTGGCACTCCACATAGCTGATGGTGCGGTCATACGGGCGATAGTTCGTCATTTCGTACCACAGGCTGCCCATGTCGCGTGGTTCTTCAACGCACTTGGACCAGTAGTCCGGTATACCCATCGCAAAGCGGTAGTCAAAACCGAGCCCGCCGTGCTCCGGCTGACAGGTCAGCCCCGGCATGCCTGAAAACTCTTCGGCAATGGAAAGGGCAGAGTGAGATATCTGGTGGATAAGCGTGTTGGCCATGCACAGGTACAGTTCGCCTTTATCATTGGTGCGCGGCAGGCCCACTTTGTCATAGAAGCAATGGCTGACATGGATGAAATCATCATCCCGGCCGTGATCGTGATACAGGATGTTGCCGACAGCATCAAAGCGAAAGCCGTCAACCCGATACTCTTCAAGCCAGTAGCGGCAGTTGGAAAGCAGAAAGCGGCGTGCCATCTCCTGACTGAAATCAAAGGATGGCGTTCCCCACTGGTTTAGTTCACTGGTGAAGAAGTAATTACTGCCGTCGTACTGCGCCAAACCCTGCTCTGTATTTGGGCAGGCGTGCCCGTGCGGAATGTCGAGCACAACCGCAAGGCCAAGCCCGTGTGCGGCATCGACCAGCGCCTTGAATTCGTCTGGCGTGCCATACCGTGAAGACGGCGCAAAGTAGCTGCTGACCTGATAGCCAAAAGAGCGGTACAGGGGGTGCTCAAGAATGCCCATAAGCTGCACTACGGTGTATCCGCGTTTGCGGATGAGGGGCAGCATATGGCGCGTAAAGCTGGCATAGCTGCCTACGCTGTCGCCACTGTGGTGCAGGGCAGGTTGTGCCATGCCCACATGCGCCTCATAAATTCGCGGAAAAGCCTCCAGATGTGGCCTGCGGTGCTTGAAGCCAAAGGGCTGCTCCGGTTGCCAGAGGCGGGCGCACCATTGGCCCGGCATGGTCTGGTCCTGCTCAACCCAATTGGCAAAGGCGGGCACCCTGCGCAAGGCACGGCCCTGCGCGTCTTCAGTGGCGGCATCATCGGCCTGCACACGCAGTTCCATATACGTGCCGTGCTCCAGCGCATCCTGCGGCAGAGTGAGCTCAAAAAAGCCGCCATTATTGAGATGGTACTGATAGTGTGCGTGGCGCTGAAAATTGAGCTTGTCGGTGGTCAACCATAGTGCGGCCGCATTGGGCATATATTCGCGCAGACGCCAGATGGGGGTTCCCGAGGTGTTCTTTGCGGCATGCACCCCGAGGGTCGTGTGCAGGTTGGCATAGGAGCGCAAGGATCCGTGGAGGCCCTTTACGCGCTCCATTTCGGCATTGAATCTGTCCCTTCTTGCCAGAAAGAAAGAACAGTAAGATTCAAGTTCAGGGTCCTGCAAGGGATTTTGCGGGATGTTCTGGATCATGGCGGCCTCCACGGACTAATTTGCCCAAGAAGAGGGGCGCAGGCGCGTCATGCAGGCGAACCGCCCGGCAGACAACGCCGCCGGGCGGTAAAAGGCTATTTTAGCTGTGCGCGTTCCACTGCTTGCCAGAAAGTGTGACAAGGCAGTCAATAAGCGCCTGCGTGCCCAGGTCGCCCTGGCCTCTGGCCTGCATGCTGCGGTACAGCTCATCGGCCAGACTTATGCCGGGCAGCACAATCTGCATGCGGCGGCATTCTTCAAGGCAGAGGCCAAGGTCTTTGATGAAGTGATTGATGAAAAAGCCGGGGTCATAATCCTTTTTGAGAATGCGGCGACCAAGGGTATTGAGGGCATTGCTGCCACCAGAGCCCGGTACCACAAGTTCCAGCCACTTGGCCACGTCAAGGCCTGATTCCTGCGCAAAAAGGCAGGACTCGCAGACGCTTATCATGACGCCAGCAATGGCCACCTGGTTGGCCAGCTTGGCCTTCTGACCAAAACCAGCCGCGCCGCAGTGCAGAACGCTTTTGCCCATCAGGTTGAAGCAGGGCTCAAGCTTTTCAGACCCTTCTTTGTCGCCCCCCACAAAGATGGAGAGCGTAGCGTTACGGGCACCGATGTCGCCGCCGGTAACAGGCGCATCCATAGAAACGCAACCCTGCTGAAGGGCAACCTCGGCGATGCGTTCGGCAAGAACGGGGCTTGAGGTGCTCATGTCACAAACAATGCCGCCAGAGGCCAGACCTTGCAGGACGCCGTTTTCGCCAAGAATCACACTTTCCACATCGCGCGGGTAGCTTACAATGGTAAAGACCACATCGGATTTGGCGGCAACTTCACGCGGGGTATCAGCCCACTGCGCCCCCTTGGCAAGAAGATGTTCAGCCTTGGCGCGGGTACGGTTGTACACGGTCAGGGGGTAGCCTGCGTCCTGCAGGTGCCCCGCCATTGACAAGCCCATAACGCCAGTGCCAATCCATCCAATGCGCATTTTATCTGCCATAAAAACTCCTTTAGCTACTGAAAGCGACGTTCCAAAATTTCCTTTTGCATGGTCTCACGCGGCAAGGCCATGTTTTTTCGGAACAAGTCTACATGTCTGCGGTACAACTCAAGATTGAGCCGCATGTTTTCGTTGAAGGGGTCACTGCTGTTGAAGTCTTTGCTCAAAGAGTCATAGGCTGCCGACAGTGTTTCTGGCGTCAATTGCGCGCCATCCTCCACCTTGCTGCGATAAAAGGTCAACGACTTGTCCAGGCTGGTATCCAGCATGAAAAGCCCTCTGTGCGCAGTATCCATTATCTTGCGCAGTTTTTCAAGCTCGGCCCCTTTGGAGGCCTTGCTGTCTCTTTGCATACTCTCAAGCTGTGATTGCAGCGACTTGCGCCTGATGGAGTAATTGCGGATAGTTTCTGTCATGTACACGCCAGTGCGCAAGAGCGATTGTGCCTCAAGCTGCTTTTGCCGCTCAAGCATGATATTATTTTCTTTGATGGTATTGCGCAGCTCCTGAAGGTTTTTTTTCACGCCCTCGTTAGAGACGGCTACCATCAGGCGGTCAAGCTCTTCAAGAGGGTTACGCGCGGCCTGCTTGCCGTAACCTGCTGCGGACATTGATTCGCCAGCCCTGTTCCATTCTGCCTGCAGTTCCTCTGGGCGGTTGCCACCGGGCGTATTAATGCCCGAAATGACAGGACGAAAGCCCATATCACGCGAGTGGGCCGGGCCGTCTGCCATAAAGAAGGGGGTTTCTTCACGGCGGCCGGGCACTATTTCGGCTTCGCCAGAAAGAAAAGAACCGCCCTTGCGCACAAAGCCGCCAGCAGAGCCGTGCAAACGCCCTGCCAGTGAAAAGCGAAAGGCGTCCAGCACCATTTCGGCGGCATTGCCAGCCGTGTCATATATCCCAAGGGGATTGGGCTTGCGTGAGCCTATATTGGCAGTGTCTTCAACGCGCGCCGAACCCTCTGGCCGGTAAACGGCGTAGTCTGCCTTGCTGGCTTCAGCTGGCAGGGCGAAAAAATCTTCCTGCAAAATCTGCTGGCTGCCTGCCATATGGCCGCCGCGCGCGGCGTATTCCCATTCTGTTTCCGTAGGCAGCCGCACAAAGCCCACATTGCGGCTGTCGCCTGAAAAGCGCGGCAAAGACTGGGGCGAATTCTGCAAAAGCCAGGCTGTGTATTTTTGTGTAAAGTCCACGGCCGCGTACCAGCTCATGTCGGTGGCGGGTTTGGCGGCGTCGGCAGCGAGGGGCTGCATCACTGGGCAGGTATTGTTCATAACAGCTTGCCACTGCAGGTTTGAAACTTCATACTTGGCAACAAGATAGAAGTAGTTTTGCCCCTTGGGGGCCAGTTTTCTCCAGTCTGGCGGTAGGTCTTCAAGTGAAAATGCCCCGGAAAGTGCGGTATTATAGCGGCGGTCATAGAAGGCGCGGTCGGTATTGGCGCTGTCATCTATGCCGGGCCGCATGGGCATATCCCACAACAGTCCCTTGGCGGGCACTGCTACCAGCTTGAATGCCATGCTAAGGTCACAGGGCATGGGCAGTATGATGTCATTTTCGTCACGTTTGGGATTGCTGGCATCGGCAAGGCTGAGTTCGCCCTTGCGGGCCAGCGCAGCATACGCCAGATCAGGCAATGCCGTAAGGCCGAGCAGGCAGCACAACACCACCGTGCTGCAGAGGAGTACGCTTGGTTCATGGCAAAACTTATACTTCACGTATAACCTCCGAAGGTTCTATGCGAGCGGCCCGCAAGGCAGGCCCGAGGGCCGCAGCCAGGGCAAGCCCTGCCACAGCTGCAAAGGCCAGCAAAAAGTGCTGTGGCAACAGACGGCAAACCTGCTCCATACCGCTGAGGCTGGCACTAAAAAGACGATTTATGGCCAGGGCCGACAAAGCGTACAGGCCTGAAGCCAAAGCCGTGCCAAGCAGGGCTGTCAGCAAGGATTGCACCAAGGGCAGCAACATGAGTTCACCCGTGGTGAAGCCCGCCAGACCCAACAGTCCGAGGGTACGCTCCTTGCGTTTTACGCTGGCAAGGGTGCTGCTGGTTGTGGAGGCCAGAAACCCGGCTGCTGTGGCAGCGCAAATAAGAGCAAAAACAAGATTCAGCGCGCGTGCAAGGCTGTTGATCTGTTCGATTTCTTCGGCATGGGTGTACACATCAAGCTTTTGTTGCGCAAAGCCTTGGCGCAGGCGCATGACAGCGTCCATATCCCTGGCGTACAGCCTGAACCCAGGATACAGGCGGGCCTCCTGCGGACGCGGTTCGCCTGTCCAGCCTTTGCTTGTGTCAAGTTCGGGTACTGCACGGCCATCACGATAATCTTCTGTGGCTTCCAGCAGGGGCAGCGGAATGAAGGCCACATCCTTTTGCTGCGCGGCCAGGGGAAGAACGGACACAACGTGCAAGGTAACGCGCACACTTTGCATTTGCCCTGAATAACGGCGCTCCACACGCCCTGTGATGGTGTCACCCGCAACGACATGCAGTTTTTCCGCAGCAGTGGCCGAAAGTGAAACGCCGATGGCTTCATTGCCGGGATGCTCAGGCATGACGGGCGAGGCCGCGCCATAGCGCTTGAGAAGCGGATCGCCCGTGGCTGTGGGTTCCAGCGACACGAGCAGGCTTGTGTGGTCTGTGCCCCCCTGGCCCGAGATAAGGTCCATAGTGGCGGCAATGGTGCGCGTGCGCGGCAGCACAAAGGCCACGTCAGGGTGCGCGGCAAGTTCATCGAGATATTTCATTGAAAAGCGGCCGCTGATCACGGGAGAAATTTCAAGAGTGCGCGGTTCGCTGCGTAGTCTGTCTGTAAGGGTTTGCATCACCCCAAACTTGACGCCATAAAGAACCAGCAAAGGGGTGAGAACAGCGGCCAACCCCAGTACAGCGCAGGCGGAGAGCAGCTTTTCATACGCATAATCCCGCCAGGAGAGGCGCAGCATCTGCCTCAGTGTCTTGAGGGGGTGCTGCGGGGCAGAAAGGTTGCTCATGCCCTGCCCCCCTGCTGTTGGGAGCCAGAGGCAAGGGGCTTCTGTTCCACCCGGTGATCAATGCGGGATATGGAGCCTGGCCCGCTTTGGTCAAGCGTCACCTGAATGGGGCTGAACCCGGCCTCCACAGCCATTTCAAGGTTGTGCGTCACCATAAGCACCGTAATGCCCATCTTTTGCGCAAGGTTGGCGAAAATTCGCAGGGCATTGCGCGCATGCACGGGGTCAAGGGCGGCTGTCGGTTCGTCGGCAAGCACCATCTCAGGTGCGTGCGCCAGGGCCGCAGCAATGGCGACCCGCTGGCGTTCGCCCACAGAAAGGGTGGCAGGGTACTGGTTGAGCAGACGTTTAATGCCTAGGCCATCCACGATATCCTGAATCTGCTGGCGGCGTGCGTCAGCGCAGCCAAGGCAGCTACAACGCAGCGTGATATTGTCGTACGCGTCAAGAAACGGCAGCAAGCCGCCTGTCTGCTGCACATAGCCAAGGTGGTGCTGGCGCAGGCGGGCCAGAGTGTTGAGGCCACCATTGCGCCACGTTTGCAGTACGTCGGTGCCCCCGTTGGGCAGGGGATTGAACTGAAAGCGTTGCTCTGCTGCGGATGAGCCTTCTGGCATATCAAGGTCAGGGCAAAGTATGCACGCCAGCATATCAAGGGCAGTGCTTTTGCCGCAACCGCTTGGGCCAACCAGAGCCTGCAGGCTGCCGCGTGCTATATCAAGGTTTGCTATATGCAGGCGAAAGCCATCCGCACCGGGACGGCTTTTGCCTGCATTGCGCAATGAAAAGACCATGTCATTCATGCGGATTCTTTTAGGGCAGCATGCTCAGAGGCACACGGTATACCCAGTCGCCGGGGTTGGACTGACCAAAACTTTCCCAGTTGGCCCTGTCGCGGTCATATTCTTCATAGCGGGCCAGACGGGATTTGAGCCTGTTGATGAAGGACGTTTGCTCACCCACACTCATGCGGTACCAGTCTTCTTCACGCAGAAGCATGATATCGCTTTTGTAGGGCAGGCCGTCCAAAAATTCCGCCAGAATTCCCAGTTCAGCGAGGTTCTTGCCCTGAGTTGGCATATTGGGGTCGCGCGCCATACGGGTGGAGGCAGAAAGCACCCCTTGAAAGAAGTCGCGTGAATCGGTTTTTTTGGTGCGTTCACCGCTGTCAATGATGGACTTGATCTGGGCGCTGAGGTCGTTGAGCTGATTCTTGGTCAAGAGTACAGCAACCTCAACGCTGGGGCTTTGTTCGCTTTTGGCCAGACGCTTGAGATCCATATCGGCGATCCATGAACTGACAACGCTGGGCGCCTGATTTTCATTTGCTTTGCCTAGATATTCCAGTTGCATGGCGTAGCCAAGGGTGGCGGCCATGCGCGCGGCTTCTTCTTCAGGCGTGAGCTTTTGCGGCTTTTCGTCCTTGGGTTTGGTCATGATTTTGCCGGAAGCAGTGTTTTTGACCATATCCACCATGCCTGAGGCAAGCACCTTGGCTACTTCTGCAAACTGTTTCGCGCCTGCGGCGGCCGTGGGCGCTGCCACTACCTGATAGTTGGAGCGGTTGCCAGAAAGCTTGCTCAAGGCGCGGTAGCTTTGTTCGGCATAGGCGTGGTTTTTGCTTCCACCCGGGCTTTTGATATGCAGCGCGGTTATCCAGATGCCTTTTTGCCGGGCAAAGTCATTAAGCTCGCTGGGGCCCATGCTGACGGACACATGTTTGTCTGTACTTTTTAGAGGGCCAGCATCGGTGATGAGCAGAATAAGCCGCGAGGAGTAATCGCCCCACTTCAATGCTTCCACAGCCTTGTAGATACCAGCCAGAGAATCCTCGTTAAAGTCGTGGCTTGAAACTGTGGCTTCCTGAACTTTGGCCAGCTTTTCTTCAAGATTTTTACGGTCCTTGGCTGTTGCAAAGTCGCTCACAACCTCGGCCACGTAGCCCAAGCCGGGCGTGGCTTTTGTGCTGTTGCGAAAAGCCACCACGGCAAAACCCACGTTATCTTCCAGTTTATCCTTCTCGATCTTGTCGTATATCTGCCTGACAACATTCAGGCTTTGATCAATATAGGGCTTCATTGAAATGGTGGTGTCAATAACAAGGGCAATGCCTGTTTTTGGGGGGCCGCCCTTGCCGTCCTTGTCGCCACCAAGGCTGCCAGGGTCAATGGATGCCACGCGCAGAAATTTTACACCGTCAAAAGGGTCCTTCATTGCCAGAATGGGCATGAGATAAAAGCGCTTTTCTGAAACGGCCCCGGCTGCGTCAGCGGGCTCGCTGGCAATGACAGGAAAGTCGGCAGGGGGCGTTTTATCGCCTTGCAGCAGGCTTGTGGCTTCTGTACCCAGTTTTTCCAGACGGGCGTTCATATCAGAAGTTGCGCAAACATCGTTCAACGCGGTTTCTGTTTTGAAAAAAAGCACGGGGTCACGGCCAGTGCGCGGTGTGAAGAGCAGGGTGAGGGACTGATTCCATTCTGTGGTCTTGGGCGCTTCAAGCCAGCCTTCAGGCGAGACAGTACCCGTGCCGACCTGAACCCAGCCTTCATTGCGGGCGAACACATAAAAGACCGTAAACGGCGTTATGTTGTCTTTTACCACAGCGGCATCAGCCGCCGGGGTCGCCACAAGGCGCGCACCGGGATGGCTCACCACGCGCTGAAAGAGCGTTTTTTTGCCTTCAAGCAGCAAGGGGGCCGCCTGGGCGTCAGACGCCAGAAAAGCCGTGCCTGAACCCAAAGCAGACAGTAGGGTCAAGGTGCAGACAAGGATGGCAACAAGGGAATGTCGGTAACGTTGGGTCATAACAGGGCGCATGGCGTATCCTCACAGCCGCTTGGGCTTTATTTCCACGTTTGCAGCAGGGCGCGGGCTTCGGCATTGCCCTTGGCTTCTTCAGCCTTGGCATAGTCCTTGAGCTTGTCCAGAGAGCTTTGCGTCTGGGCTTTGTCGGCTCCTTTTTGCAGGGCCTCGTCATACCAGCGTTTGGCCTGGGTCATGTCGATGGGCAAACTGCCCCTGGGCAGGGTTGCCGTGGGATCGTAATATTGCCCCACAAGCAGCATTGCTTCGGCGTTGCCTTTTTGAGCCGCGTCTTCCAGCAACAAAAAGGCTGCATCGCATTCTTCTGGGCTCGCTTCAGCCGTGCGCATGGGTTTGGCCATAGCCAGGCTCACATCGGGCAGGGCTTCACCGCGTAACTGTTCGCGGGCGGTAAGCAGCGGAGATTTTTCAGACGGTTTTGCACTTGAGCCCTGAGCCGGAGACGTGGCAGACGCCGCAGGCGGGCTTGTCTGCCCGGGAGTGGGTGGCAGCGGCGGAGTTTCGGGGGTACGCAGCACAAACCACCAGAGCGCCAAGCCGCCACCGACCAGCAAAACAAGCACTGCTATCAACGCCATCAATTTTCCTGAACCATTGCCTGAAGTTTCTGAGGCGTTTGTCATTTGCAGAGGCGGTTCTGTTTGCTCGGGCGTGGGTTCCGGCTCTGGTTCCGGCAGGGGAGGTTCTTCAACCGGCATGGGGTCAGGCTCGGGATCAGGCCGTGTTGCCGGAGCTTCCGGCGCACGGTAACCCATCCCCATACCTTGTCCACCGCTGATATTGGAATAGATGAGTTTGCCCACGCTCATGGCGCAAGCGCCAGAGCCTGGCAGGCTGATGCGGTAAGCGTCCAGACTGTCCAACTCGTCCACAACTTCTGGACCAACATTCAGACGTATACCGCTGTCAGTGGCGGCCCAGTCGTTTGGAGTGACAGTGGTTTCGCTTTCCTGCCAGCCAGCGGAAGAAAGGCTTTTGCCGTCTGAGCCCCTTTGCAGCACAAAGGACGTAGAGGATATGGCACCCACGCCTTCAATTTCGATAATGCCGTAACCGGGACCACGTGATGGATCCACTGCGATGGTGGCGCGCATAATTATCCCTTAAAAACCTGCAAGATATCACGCAGGCGGTTATTTTGTTCAGGGTCCAGCGTCTGCTGGCCGTCAAAGTCTACGTTGGCGGTGATGCAGAAAGCCAGGGCACGTAGCCAGTCTGTATACCAGAAGCGGTCATAGGGGGCTTGCTGTTCTTCAATGTGCGGCTCCCCGGTGATATCCGGCGGCGGATCAAAAAGGCTGATACTTTTGCCGCCCAAAAGGATAGTGCGCTGGCCCTGGGCTTTGAAGCGCGGGTCAAAGCCAAGCCAGTCCACAAAGGCATTGATGGCATCAGCCGCCAGGCTGACCTGCTTCCATATCAGACGTTCGCGGGCAATATTGCTGTACGACATGCTGCGGCGCAGGTTGACTTCAAGATTTTCGCGCAGGCGGCAGCGGGAGGCGGCCAGTATGATCTCATGGCACAGTTGATCGAGCTCAAGGGCAGGCAGCCCCAACTGACCGCGCACTTCGCTGGAAGTGCCAATGTCACGCAGGCGGCCAATCCAGTGCTCCATGACGAGCGAGGCAAACACACCAGCCATGTCTTTGACCTGTTCGTCGTCAGCATTTTCGGAGAGTGGCGCGCTTTCTGTACTGTCGCCAAAGATGTCGCCCAGAATGTCATCGGCCGATACCCTGGCACCCACGACCTGCACGCTTGCGGGGCCTTGCCCCTGGTCTGGAATTTGCCGGGCATTGAGGCACAGTTCGTACAGATCGTAGTCCCGCACTTGTAAATTACGTAAAAATTCACCAAAAAGCTGCTTTTCAGCCAGTTTGGCGAGCAGGGTTATCAAGGTGCGCGAAAGCAGCTCTTTTTGACGGCGCAGTTCTTCGCGGTCGTCAGTGCGATAAAAAGGAGAAAGCCGTGTTATAAGCTGCTCTTTTTTTTCATCAATGCTTACGCGAATCTGCTGACGTTTGAGTTCTGGATTGCAAAGGGGCCGCAAGCTGTCACGCAAAAGGCTTATGCCGCCATCATTGAGCGTCATGGCCGCGCCCCAGACCGTCTCGGGCGAATTCACATGCCGCTGCACCAGGGGGGATTGCAGAAAAGACTGGCGGACCTCCTCGACAAACGTGATCTGGTCCTGACGCACGCCTGTTTCGCGTCCCTTGTCGTACTCAAAGATGGCTTCGCAGGTGAAATTCGGGTTGCGCAGCAAGAAGATGTTGTTAAAGGGATGGATGCCGTCCCAGTTATCTGTCCAGTCGTGCACCTGGCCGAAAAATTTGACCAGCGAAGACTCGAAGCGGGTGTTCCACCGCGTTTCAACAGAAGGCGAGCCCTTCTTTTTTTCAAACTCCATATCCATCTTGGTAAGCACAAAGAAAAGAGCAGGAGCTTTGCCAGCACGGCTTGCAGGTTTTTCGCCGTGGGTGGAGCATATCCATTCATACACCGCGTGCGGCAGGTCATGAACTTCCTGCGGACCGGGGGCGATGCACAAAAGCATGCTGGTGAGCTCTTTTTCTTCGCGGTAGCGCTCGAACAGGTAGGCGACCTTGCCACGCAGAAAAAGCTCTTTGAGCATTTCTTCCTTACTGGCCAGAGCTGCGCGCAAGTCTGTGAACTTATAGCGTGAGCGGTAACCGGGGAAATCCAGAAGGTCGGTGTGGTCAAAGAAATCGTCGGGCTTTTCGCGCATGAAGATGGTGATTTCTGCCGTAAGGGCGGTCACCACGGCTCTGGGCAGGTTAACCTTGAGCCCACCGGGCGCGAGAATGGGCAGGGTGTCGTCTGTGGGCTGTTTCAGGCCGCGCAGGCGTTCCACGTCAATGATGCTCTTCTCACGGGGGATAAGAGCGGCAAGGGGGCAGTTTACCTCGGCGGCATTGCCCAGACTGCGTAACGCGCCGCACAGTTGCAGATAGACAGACTGAAAATCTTCCACTTCATCCCACACAAGGCCAAAGAGGCGGGCGCGTCCTTCCATATCAAGGCGCGGGGCAAGGGCTGTGGCGCGCGCCCAGTAGCCGTTTTGAAGCATCTGCACGCGCGGGCGGGAACTGAAGTTTTTATTGACGTAATCGCGCAAATCTTCAACATCATCAATGCCAAGCCCATCGGCCACAGGTGCCGCAGGGGCATTTGCCTCAAGCGCATCAAGCGCCTTGACGAGAGCCTCTGCGCTGGGGGCGTCCTGATGGTCGCAGTCTGCATAGTAGGTGTTGGCCAACACACGGGCCACATCTGTTTCAGACAAGAGGCGCAGACGTATGGGGAACTCGGGCGAAAGCCCTTCGGGCTGCGTGGTGGTAAAACGCGTGACAAGCCCTGTGGATTCCTTGCCGCCTTCTGGATTGATTTTTTTAAGAAAATCATGGCTCTCGCCACAAAAGTCAGCCAGCAACGCGCCATTGGCGTCGCTTGCCAGGGCGGAAATCAAATAGGATTTACCTGACTGGCTGGGGCCAAACACGCCCGCGCACATCTTGCGCTCGGCCGCCTGCTCGCACTTGCCAAAAAAACGGGCCGCGTGGCGCATATCCTTGAGCAAAGAAGCTCTTTCGCCACCAACCATTTCGGCATTGTCTTGTAGCCACGTTCCGGCCTTTCGGGCGGTATCCGCAAACTGGCGGCATTTACGTGCAAGGTCCATATCCTGCTGCATAACCATATATTGCCTCACTTACCGCCGTTAACCAGCATCGGTCACAATGCCCGTATCAAGCCAATAGCCTTCGTCAAGCTTCAACGTTTGCAAGCGGATTTCGAGATCCCGCCTGTCTACGCCACGGCCTTGATTGTCCACAATGGAAATAATGCTGAACTCGCCTTCGCTGCGGTCTTTTTCGTCATCAGTTCGCGGGGCGTCGTCCCACACGTCTTCAACCGTAAGGCGAACTTCAACCTCATAGGGAAGGCGCCCTGAAGCTCGTGCGCGCGCGTCTTCATTGGCAAAGGTGAGCAGGTGATAGCGCGTTGTGGGCCAGCGCTCTGCATCCAGTTGCCGGTAGCCAATGGAAAGCGGGCCACTGAAGGCCACGCGGCGCATCTGTTCGGTGCCTTCTTTGCTGTCCACATCAACGGCAAACCAGACCTTGGGCTTCTTGAGCTGGCTGTTGATATCCATCTCACCAATATAACGGGCCGTTGACGTAAGGTGCAAGGCACAGAATCAAAAGAAAAGCCCTCAAGGTGCCCGTCGGCCAGGGCGCAAAGAATGGCCCCTACAACCACCGTGGTTTTGGG
>JAQVZK010000299.1 GCA_028708195.1 Desulfovibrio sp. | reverse complement strand
CCAAAAAATGCCGCAGGCTGGACGTGCAGCCCCCGCACGGCTGGCCCCAGTTGCAAGGCCAGACGCAACAGATCGCCCGCTTCGCCATCATTGACGCCACGCACAAAGGTAGCCACCAGCACCACACCAAGCCCGGCTTTGGCGCAAGCAGCCACGGCGCGCCTCTTGAAATCAAGGCAGGTGCGGCCACGCAGCGTCTTAAACGTCTCTTCGCTCACGCCGTCCCACTGCAGATAGACGGAATCCAGCCCGGCTTGCCGCAACTGGGCCGCATAGCCTTCTTGCTCGGCCAGTCGCAGACCGTTGGTATTGACCTGCACAAGCCCAAAGGCCCGTTCACGCGCAAGACGGACGATATCGGGCAGGTCTTCGCGCACCGTGGGTTCGCCGCCAGAAATCTGCACATTGCACGGCCCAGAGGCTGTCTTGAGTGCGTCCATCTGACTGGCAATGCAGGCAAGATCAGGGTCACCACCAGTTCCCGGCCCTGCCTTGCCAATTCCTGCCCTTGCGTTGCCAGTTCCCGTCCCTGCTTCGCCAGCGCTGGCGTAACAGACGGGGCAGGCCATATTGCAGCGCAGGGTCACCTCCACAAGGCCGGTGCAAGTGTGTTGCGCGTGGGCCGGGCACAGGCCGCAGTCAAAGGGGCAGCCCTGGTCTATGGCCGTACCTGGACGCAGCGGGTAGGAAGGACTTTTGGGCCGCGACCAGGATTTAAACGCGGGCACAGACGCGCCGCCCTGAGCGCCAGCGGCCGACAGGACTGCGGATTCTGCCGCCTCCGGCAAAGGCGTGCGCCACACTGGCACGCTGAACGGGCCGTGGTCAGGGCATGTCTTGCGCAGTTCAACGCAAGACGGGTCGTTTTGCACCAGCGCGTATACGGCGTCCAGACGACGCAGACAGACCGGGCATAAACTTTGGGTACGGCGTAAAATCATGATGCTGGTATGATGTCCAGATCATAGCTCTGAACCAGTTCAATAATCTTTTCCCAGCTTTCGGCCAGCAGGTCGCCACAGGTCACAGGGTTTGGAGCCTCACCCGGTGTGCCCGAGGCAGCCCCAAGCCCCACGGCAATCTGGCTACAGCTTTGGCCGCCGTAGGGGGTTGTGCGCTCGTTAAACCAGGTGGCATAGTCGTTCAACAGGGGCGTGAGCATGGCGTGGGGTGTTTCGCCAGCCGCCCCCTTGCCCGCCACCAGCGCCAAAGCGCAGGCCCCGCCCGTGAGCAGGCCGCAAGGCCCGTCCGACTGACCGATACCGTGACAAAGACCGTGAACTGCTCTCACCAGATCAGGATTTTCCTGATCGCGCGCCTGAAGCATCAACAGCACCAGCAACTGGCTGCAACAATAACCCTCGTGCACCAGAGGCAGAAGCTCCATCATCATCGGATTCATGCTTTCTCCTTTTGTGCTATCCATAACCCATAGCCAAACTTGCGCCCGCCGCCAGAGCTTATGCAGGAGCAACCGCCCGAAGCGCCACTGGTTTCTGCCCCTGCATCTGCATACCAGACCATGCGGGCTGCCAGCTCAACCAGCGCCCTTGTGTGGTCCTCGTAGTGCACGATCTGAAAACCGGCCTGCGTGAGATACTGCCCCCACTGGGCTGCAGGGCACGCGCCGTCCATACAGGACGAACCTTTTGCCTGTGTGGCGTAAAAACCTGCGGAAAGTTCTGGGGAAAGTTCTGGCCTGCGGCCTGATGACGAAACCGTGCTGCAGGCGGCAAAGCCTTCTTGACTATGGCAGGTCTTTGCCGCTGTTGCGGGCGGATCGGGCTCCCGCCGCGTGAGGTCGGTAAAGAGCAGCGCGCCACCTGGGCGCAGCACGCGCAGACACTGCCGCAAAGCGGCCAAAGGGTCAGGCAGCAGTGAGAGCACACATTCACACACAAGAGCCCCGGCGCAGTTTGCAGCCAGGGGCAGGCACGTCATATCTGCCTGAATAATATTTATTTTATCCTGGTCTGTCAGTGATGCAGCGTCCGGTTGCACCTGCCTGTCCAGCCCCAGAACCCCATAGCCTGCCTTGTGCAGCAGCGCAACGGTGGCCCCGCAGCCGCAGCCCAAATCCAGCACCAGTTGACCAGACGCAAGCCCACAGAGTTCGTGGCACAACTCAAGCCCCCTGGCTGTCAGGGCCGTGCCGCCGGGCCGCCATACCTTGCCAGCCACGCGGCGAAAGGATTCACTCTCCCATAAAGCGCTCATTTGTCTTCCAGCAGAGCCTCCACTTCAACCATCTTGCCTTCGGCCAGAGATTTGGGCACCTGCGTCAGACCGCACTGCGGGCAGCGCGGCAAGGTCACGTCAAAGGCGCTGTTGAGGTAAAAAACCGGAACCTTGCCCTGCTCCAAGGGAATACGGCAACGTCCGCACACCCATTGTCCACCGTCTGGTCCATAGTTGGGTCCCATGCTCATGACTGACCCCCTCCCTGGCCCCCGCGCTGCCCGTCCGTGCAACATTGATGGCTGTTGATGACATCCACGGCTTCGTGCCCGCCGGAACCAGGCACCACCATGCGGTGGCACCACGCGTCGTGGAGGATGAAACTCTCGCCCTCGGGCTGGTACTCGACCCAAAATGTGACCTGACGCGGACGCCAGGAACCGAGAATGTGGCCGTTTTCAAGATTTTCAAAGCGGTGGCCGCTGGCTTCGGCTCCGGCCACGGCCGCTTCAACATCTTCCAACAGGATGTGCCTCTCTTCCAGCCGGGTCAACATCTCCTGACTTAAGAGCACCCGCCTCTGGCCGGGTTCTGGCGCATCCTGCCCCAGCCATTCACGCAAGAGACGGCGGCGCAGGGCCGCACGGTTGGCGCGGCGGGCTGACAGACCGGGACCTTTTTCGGCCCCTGCCCCTGCTGTAGCGCTGCCCGCGAAAAGCAGGTCAAGCAAATGCCAGCATTCCTTGCCGCTGGCAGCCATTCTGTCGCGGCACATGATGCAGGAGGCAAGGCCCGCATGGGGCAGCTCCGCAGAGCGGTGCGCGGCCATTGCGTCAGCAAGCTCGGGCTGGGCGCACCACACAAGCCCGCCATAGCCGCAGCAAGCTGTGGAAGCCCCGGTGAGGCACGGCTCTTCAATGCGCGCGCCCGCCCGCCGGGCCAAACTGCGCACAGCCGCAAGCCATGCGCTGTCGTGACGCGCCGTGCAGGGATCCTGAATGGAAAACGTGTCAGGCAAGGCCGTGATCGCGTTCTGCACATTCTGGGCATTCTGCGCATTCTGGA
>JAQVZK010000298.1 GCA_028708195.1 Desulfovibrio sp. | reverse complement strand
CTGGTACACGGGCAGCCCGAATTCTGTGGTAATATCCTGAAACTGCACGTTGATGCCGCAAGCAGCATAGTCGTCCAGCAAGGACTGCATACGCTCGTCGCGGCTTTTGAGGATGAAACACCGCGAGCGGCTGAAGGGCGTGGTGGCCTCGGCGTCGCGCTCAAAAATTTCGGTCAGGGCTGCCTGTCTGGCTTCATCCAGCGTGTTGCCCGAGGCAAGCCCTGTTGACCCACCGGCCAGAAACAGGGCGGGCTCATCCAGATTGCAGAACAGAAACACCGCCTGCGCCGGAACCAGAACCTCGTTGCCGTCCGTGTTCACAGCGCCGACCCAGTGCAGGGGGGCATCCAGGTAGGGAGCCTCAATGGGCAGAACATTGGGGTCAAGAACCATTTTACCCTGCTGCCGCAACTGGGAAAAGCGCGCCCTTGTGAGCGGCATGGCATGCTTGCGGTCAAGCACCTGCAAGGCTTCAGCCTTGCCGCTGTCTTTATCCTTGCTGCCACCTTCAGCCGGGCCAACACTTACGTACGTACTGGCCCTTTCAACAATTTCCATTGCGTAAGAAGCACGGGCGGCGGCCAGCGACATCCCCCGGCCGTAGGCAGTGGCCTGACCGTGCAGCCGGTGGTTGAGCGCGCCGCTGCGCACCGCAATGTCTACCTGCCAGGGCCTCAGGAGGGCAATGGGCGAAAGCGAGGCTTCGTGCCGCATTTCAGGCCCAGCCACTGTGCCCGACTCCATAAGCGCATCCAGCGCGCGCAAAAATGTCTCCTGCGCTGGCGGGCGCTGCCAGGCTGGCGTGGTATTGGCAGAGAGCCGCGCGTGCTGCCCGGCCATGCTGCCAGCATGGGCATCCATATCACTGGCTGCCGCCTCAATTTCTTCAGGAGAAAACAGCAGGGGAACACCCACTTCATCAGGGCGCGGCAGGGCGTGGTGGTCGCAGATACTGCCGCGAAAAATCTCACTCCAGGCAGCGCTGGTTTCCGCATCAGGCTGGCTGGCCGCACGCAGATACAGGGCCGGGCTTGAATAGGCCAAACGAAGGGCAGCGTCAGCAGGAAAAGCCGCGCAGACCGCCGCATGCTGCGGCAGCAAAATTGCGCACTCAAGCAACAGGGCCGCCAGAACGGGCCTTTTAAAGTCATCCTGCGCAGCATCGTGGCACGTGGCCGCAAGGCGGAGCAGTTCTTCGGTTTTTTCAGCGCTGAGCAAACGCAAAAGGTGCTGGTGCAAAAAATCGTCCATAGGGGCGGCTTCAAGACGCTCCAACGCTGCGTCAAACCCAAGATCAGCTGGCGGCACGCACGAAAAATCCCCTGTGGTGGCCTGCGTCTCTTCATGCGTATAGGCATATTCAAGCTCAGGCAACTGGCTGGAAAAAAGGGGAATATCCCTGGTCATGTCAACTCTCTTTGACTGTTTGAGGCGAGGCATATTCGGCCTAACATACACTTTTACTGTGAAAATACCAGCGCAAAAGCGCCGCCGTATGCAGTGTACGAAAAGGGCGGGCCGCAAGCGGCCCGCCCAAACAAAACGAAAGCCCTGACAGGCAGGGCTTTCGAGAGGCATATTAACGCTTGGAGTACTGGTACCGGGCGCGGGCAGCGCGCAGGCCGTACTTTTTACGTTCTTTCTTACGCGCGTCGCGGGTAAGAAAGCCAGCTTTCTTGAGCATGGGGCGCAGGGCCGGGTCAACCATCAGCAGGGCACGGGAAATACCGTGACGCACAGCTTCGGCCTGACCGGTCACACCGCCACCAGCAACATTGATGCGCACATCAAGCTTGTCGGCAAGCTTGGCGAGCACCAAGGGCTGACGAATGATCATCTGCAGGGTCTTACGGGGGAAATAGTCCTCGAAAGAACGCCCGTTGACCGTGATGCCGCCGGAACCGGCATAGATGCGTGTGCGCGCCGTGGCGGTCTTGCGACGGCCGGTGCCGTATTCAAATTTCTCGCTCATGGCATTCTACTCCTTAATGCGGCAGCGTCAGCGGCTGGGGATTCTGGGCCGTGTGCGGATGCTCGGACCCGGCGTAAATCTTGAGTTTCTTCAGCATGGCGCGGCCCAGGCGATTCTTGGGCAGCATGCCCTTCACAGCGGCCATCAGGACGCGAGAGGGCTTGTCAGCGAGCACTTCGCCGAGAACGGTGGTCTTGAGACCGCCAACCCAGCCAGAGTGCCGGTAGTATTTTTTGTCGGCCAGCTTGTTGCCGGTGACCTTGATCTTTTCGCAGTTAACTACCACGATAAAGTCCCCGTTATCCATATGCGGGGCGAATTCCGGCTTATGCTTGCCGCGCAGGCGGTGGGCTATCTGGCTGGCCAGACGGCCGAGCACCTGATCCTGAGCGTCAACCACGAACCATTCGCGATTGATGTCTTTGGGGGTGGGGCTGAACGTCTTCATCGGAATGACTCCTCACATCTGCAAATATCAGCAGCCAATGGCTGCAAAAAAGTTCATTGCGCGATAGCCGTCGAACGGGGGAGACGACATTTATCGCAGTAAAGATGGCTTCAATACGGCAAACGCCAGACACTGTCAAGAGCCGTTGCACTATTATGCGACCACAGGCCGTAAAACCAGGGCAGTAGAATGAACCCCTTGAGGTTTACCCCATCTCCCCCTATACTGCCAACTGTTTTTCTGCCCCACACCCGGAGAAAATATGGCAGATATCCGCAAGAGCCTGCTTCAACTGATTTTTTCAGGCGCATACCTTTTACGCTGGAACGACAAACTGCGCCCGGTGGAACTGCTTGAAACAGACAAACAAGCCCACAAGATGTTGCTGGCCTGTGTGTTGTGGCATGAAAATTCGCGCCACATGCCCGAGGCGGAACGCATAAACCTCGCCACTGAAATCATTGAAGGTGGCTTGTTTGACTACTTTTACCGCCTTATTATCACTGACATCAAGCCGCCCATCTTTTACCGCATCAAAGAAAATCCCGAGCAGCACCGCCAGTTGACAGAGCATGTGCTTGAGCGTCTGCAACCGGCCTTGTCGCCACTGGGCCCCTTTTGGGAGCGCATGTGCGCATGGCACCACAAGCCGGACGAAGACAGCCTGTCGCGCCGCATACTTACCGCATCCCACCTTTACGCCTCGCAGTGGGAATTCAATCTCATCAAGCCGCTCAACAGCCCCTTTGACGACGAAATGGATGACATTGGCCAGTCCTTTGTGGACAGGCTGGACAGTTTTCATGATCTGCGCGGCCTTGACCA
>JAQVZK010000297.1 GCA_028708195.1 Desulfovibrio sp. | reverse complement strand
TGTTGAGTTCTGGGATATGATTCATGCGGGGCGGCCAGCAGCGACCATCTTCAGGCTCAAATACGACGATGGCCGCACGCCGCTTATTTTACAGGGTTGGCCCGAACCGGAAAAGGACGTTTACAGCGGTTTTCTCAAAGAGGCGTTTTTGCCGGGCGGCTACAATTCCGCGTGTTACAACGCGCAGTTGCAGATGCGTGTGGGGGATGCAGATTACCCTGTATTTACCGTGGATATGAAAAAAAAGAAGCTGTGCGATGCCAATACTGCGGCGCAAATGCTTTTTTGGGGGGAGAAACAGGCCGAGCAGGAACTTGTACTTGATGATGTTGTGCCCCAGTCTTTGCAGAAAGGTTTTGTCGCAACTCTGGAGGAGGCGATAGAGCGCGACGCATGGTCGGGAAAACTGCTGCTTGGCAACGCAGAACGCGGTCTGTTTTCAGCCCATGCCCGGCTGACGGTGTGGGGAGAACCCGGTAAGGAGGTCGTGCGCGCGGCCCTGGTTAACGTTGACGCCAAGCCCATCAAGCTTGGAGAAGACGATGTCCTCGCTCTTTGCCCTGGGGAGCTTCGCCCTGCGCTTGAAAAACTGCGCATGCTTTGTGACCCTGCTGTTGACGGGCTGATGCTTTCGCATATCCAGATGGGCAGCGGCCGCGTGGCCGTATATGGCGTAGGTGCTGTTTTTGAAGGCCTTGAGTGGGGGACCCTGCATGCCTATGAGGGCACTATCGCTCAGGACATTCAGAGGTACAGCTTGAGTTCGCTGATTGTTGAAGACACGCTCAACAGCGTCAAATCCATTGATTGGGCATTGTTCGCCCCGCAAGGCGTGCGCTCATACTTTGCCAAACCCTTCTATGCCGAGCATGGTCTGCACGCGGTTCTTATACTTGCAAGCAAGCGGCAACACGCTTTTGGCGCGGATGCGGAAGCTCTGTACACGGACGTTGCCGACGCCTTTGGGCAACTTATGCTGCGCTGGCGAAATCACTGATCTGTCTCGGCAGCGCCATCTCTGCTTGGGGCACCTCGCCAGCATCGAACCAGCACAAGCGCCCCCAATTGCCTTTTTGGAGGCTGGCTTCATCCAACGTTAAAACCCGCTGGAATGGCAAAACCGTTACCATTGATGATCCCCCAAACAGGTGTTTTATGAAAATGTTTGAGCAGGAGGGAGATCACTGGTTAATACTCGCAGAAAGTCGTAGGGCACGGCCGACTAGCTGAAGACTCACGACGCTACACCTTTGCCGGAGCCTACCTTCTGTGGCGGTGCCACATCCTTTTTGCCTTGTGGGATGGCGAACAAGGGACAAATGTGGGAAATCTAGACCAGCAACATACCATATTGCTTAAAGTAATTTACAGTACAAGCAGGGATGGATGACGGGCGGCCAACAAGGGCAGCCGTGATGCCGCAGAATGCGCTAAAAACTAGAAAAAAACACCTCGCCGTCAAACACAACACCGCGTTTTATAACCCGCCCCCTGATTTTCTCCCCAACGTCCCCCCGCCCATCTATTGGTGAACAAAAAGCCGCTCTTTAAGTGAAGGAAAGACAGTTAAAGTTATCCGTGGTCGTGGTACGGTTAAAAGTCCACGTTTCAGTTTTTCATCCCGATTCGCGTCTTGTCTTTTTATAAAATCAACCATCTTTAAATCACACAACCTCAGAATATTACAAATAAATCGTAAACTTATAATACACTTCTGCGGTCCGCAAACAAAGCGGAACGCGAATAATCATTCAATGAGGCTTATTATTTCATATTTAGTGTTTCGAAATCATAGCCATTTTCGATAAGCTAGTATATATCTGATCATAAGTCTCGGTTATGAGAAGAATCGGGGACAAGAAAATACATCGACAGCAAGTTTAAACTCTTCTGCCATTAAAGCGAGTTACAAATATATCGGAGGGTGCGCACATGCACTGTACACAGTTCCCAAAACTGCGCTATTTCAAACGGCGCCTTGGCGAAGTAGGCAAGGAGCTGTTCTCTGGCTCCGGTTACAGCGAGCGCCAGGGGGGACGGGCGTGGGAGGAATATTACCGCCGTCGCTGGCAGTATGATAAAGTGGTCCGCTCCACTCATGGGGTCAACTGTACTGGGTCCTGCTCCTTCGATGTCTTTGTAAAAGACGGCATTATCGTCTGGGAAGCGCAAAAAACCGACTATCCAACACCGCATCCCGATTTTCCAGACTATGAACCCAGGGGGTGCCCGCGCGGGACTTCCGCTTCGTGGTATGTTTACAGTCCGTTGCGAGTGCGACATCCGCTGATTCGCGGCAAACTTCTGCAATTTTGGCGCGATGCCCTGAAAGAACACGGCGACCCCGTGGACGCCTGGGCTTCCATTGTCAGTAATCCTGAAAAGCGCGGCGCTTATCAGCAAGCGCGGGGCAAGGGTGGCTTCGTGCGCTGGACGTGGGAAGAAGCCGTTGAACTGTTTGCTGCCTCGCTGGTTTATACCATCAAGCGCTACGGCCCGGACCGCATCTTCGGCTTTACCCCTCTGCCAGCCATGTCCATGGTCAGCTTTGCCTCAGGATCACGCCTCTTCAGCCTTCTTGGGGCGAGCATGATCAGTTTTTATGACTGGTATTGTGACCTTCCCCCGGCATCGCCACAAATATGGGGCGACCAGACAGACGTTCCCGAAAGTGCAGACTGGTACAACGCTGGCTACATAATCGCCTGGGGATCAAATATACCTCAAACGCGCACGCCCGATGCCCATTTTTTCACTGAAGCCCGCTACCGCGGCACACGAATCGCCGCAGTTTCTCCTGACTACGCTGTTTTTACCAAATTTGCCGACCACTGGCTGGCTGTAAAACCAGGAACAGACGGCGCTTTGGGCACGGCCATGGTGCATGTCGTTTTCAAGGAATATTTCCTTGATAAGCGCGTACCCTATTTTGAAAACTATGCCCAACGCTATACGGATTTGCCCTGCCTTGTGCTGCTTGATGAAGAAAACGGGCAGCTTGTGCCTGGGCGTTTTGTTCGGGCTTCTGATTTGGGTAGCCAGAGCAACAATCCCGAATGGAAGACCGTTGTTTATGACACGGCACGCAAAGGGCCGGCGGTGCCTACTGGCAGCATTGGCTCGCGCTATGGCGAGAGCGGCAAGTGGAATCTGCACATGCGTGATGAGGCTGACGATGCCGAACTTTCCCCCCTCCTGCGCATGGATGAAGCAGAAAATGCAGAATGGGTACAGGTGAATTTTCCC
>JAQVZK010000296.1 GCA_028708195.1 Desulfovibrio sp. | reverse complement strand
CGGACGGCAAAGGCTGCACGCGCACGCGGACCACTATGCCCGCGGGTACGCCAGTGCCGCTATTGGTCATTTTACCGTCGGCATCGGGCCAGGCGAAGTTGCCAATAGTCACACCAGCAGCACCAGCCAGCGGTGTAGGAAGGTAAAACGTGGCCGGATTGTGCCCATACCGCGTGCCGGGCACGCCCAGGGCGATACCGCCCACCTGTTTTTGCGTTGCCATGGTGGCTCCTTGCCCTAGCGGGACTTACGCAGGCGGTTGAGGTTGCTGAAGCATCCCTTGGCAGATTCGGGCGCGGCATCCTGCGCGCGCACCGGGCTCACCCATCCCTGGTTGCGAGTTTTCATAACTGCCAAAAAACTGTGACGCAGGGCGTTTTTGGGCATGCCGGACGTGTCGATACCCATGCGGTCCAGGGCCAAGCGGTACAGATCTTCGGCACTGTCGCGCGCCACATTGACTGTGGTTTCGCCAAGGATGGGTCGCGTTTCACGCTGAGCGTCCATGATGGACTGCACTTTTGTCAGAGCGGCATTGGCTGCGTCTGCCGCAGTTTTTTTAGGGTCAGCAGGTTCGCCTTCGTCCTTGGCTTTTCCCTCACCCTCCGGCTCTTCGCTGTCCGCAGCCTTGGGCGGCTGTTCTTCGTCAGAAGCCGCAGCGGGCAGCAGTTTTTCAAGCAAGGCGGCAATGGCTGCGCGCTTGTCTTCAGGCAGATCTGCCAGCAGGTCCATGAGCTGGGCGCGCTGCTCGTTATCTACGGCTTTGGTAGCAGGGTCGCCTTCATCCTTGGCGGGCGGATCATCGCTATCCTTGCCGGGTTCACTTTCAGGATCACCGTCAACGGCATTTTCAACCAGTTCCAGCACCTTCTGCTGGGTCAGCTCTTCAGTGAGGGCCTTTTCCTGGGCTTCAATTTCGCCGGGGTCGGCATCCTGGGCCATACGCCTGCCTTTGAGCAGGCGCAGCAGGCGGCCCGCAAGCCCGGCGGACAGGCTAACGGTTTTCTTCTTGGACATTTTGGGCTCCGTTGTTTGAGGTTTGGGGGCATTATCGCGCACGGCCACAGTGGGCCCAGCGCGGCCCATATCGACCAGGGCAAGGTGATTGCCGCGCAGGTTGCGCATAATTCCGTCATACGCTTGCCCCTGCCATTGGCCCGGCGTCATATCCAGATCATACAGATAGGCCAACGACAGTTCTTTGAGCTCGTTGTCCTCAATACGCCGTATGGCATCGGCATCATGCACACACAGACTCACGCGCAGATATTCGCCGTCAAAGCGGGGATCACTGCCCAACGCGCCGATAATTTCGGCCTTGGGCAGGTTTTCCGCATCCGTGTCGTTGTGCATCAACTCCAGGGGCAACCGGCATATGGTGGGGGCAGCCTTGGCCAGTTCTGACCCTGGACGGTACAGGCGGTACTCTTTTTGCGGATCCAGCCCCAGTTCTTCGCACTGCGGTATTTCGTAGCCGTAATACACGGCTACCTGTTCCCGGGTGACGGGGTTATCCTGAACATGCAAAAATCCGTTGGCGTCCTTGGTGCGTGCGCTCTGTGTGTCCAGAGCTATTCTGGGGCTAGGCATTGGCGGCCTCCTCATATTTTGCAAGGTCTGCCTGAGTTTGGGCGAAGGCTGGTATCAGAGGGGCGTATTGACAACGGCAGCGCGGCAGTTCGCCCGGGCGGATCTTACGTCCCACTGCGGGGTCATACAGACCTTCAGAAAGCAGGAAAGGCCTGCCATCCATATCTTCATGAGTTTTTCGCGCTTGTATGCTGCGGCTCACATGCACCCACTCCACGCGGGTGATGCCCAGTTCCTGATAACGCACACGGGTGAGCGCCTCGGTGGCCTTGTTGTTTTGATCTTCAGCGATAAAGGCCGCACGGTTGCGCGCCACATCAAAACGGGATTCGATATCGTCAGTGAGCTGCCCAAGGTCGCGCCCGGAACGTACGGAGCGCATGATAAGCCCCTCAAGATCAACGCCCAGGCGCTGCGGCAGGCTCGTTATGAGAGAGGCATTTTCGGCCACAATGCTGGCCATAGCATTCTGCATGGCGCGCGTAGCCCTGAAGCGCACGGTGATGCCGGTAACCCCCTTGATGCCAGCAGCCACACCAGCGCTGGATTGCCCCAGGGTGCGACTGGCGAACCACTTGGCGTCATCGGCAGCGGCATCGCCAAAATGACGGGTCCACTGGCGCATACGGCGGCGCAGTGCAGCTAGCATTGCATTAGCAGGGCTGGCATCCCTGGCGATCATGCGCAGGGTTTTGCGCCACAAGGGCAAAGCGTCATAGGCCGCTATTTTGGCCTGCTGGCGCTTGTATTCCGCACCCAGCCACCACAACAATGAGGTTCGCATTTCATCTAGGCGGGATTGCAGCCGCTTGGCGTATGCAGCACGGATAGCCTGTGACGGACGTGCGGGCTTACCGGGACGGGTATTGCGCGGGGGCAATGGACGGCGGATACTCATAACGCCCCCTCGCCAATATCTTCAGGCAGTTCGCCACCAGGGGGCTGTGGCAATTCCGTGACATCCAGCCCCGTATATTCCGATTGCGGATCATTGCTGAGCCGCCCGCGGATTTCATCGGCAGATATGGCCCCGCATTGCTGCAACACGGCGTCGGTATCGGCCTTCGTCTTATTGATGGTGGCCAGTTCGGTGTCACTGGGTTTTTTGAGCGCCGCCCATGTAAATCCGCAATCAGGATCAACAGCGCCAAAAACATGCAACTGCGCCAGGGCAAGGGCCGTGTTCATGGGCTCATCAAACATGCTGGCCTGCTGGCCGGAAGCATGATCATACCAGTTTTGCAAATCTGATTCGCCGGTGGCGTTCATGCCGCCAGGGCTGATACCAAGATATTTAGTAACGGGCATACGCCACACTGCGGCCAGCATCTCCAGCGCCTGACGCACAATGTCCACCACGCCGGAAAGCGGCGTGTTGATCTGGAGGATTTCTTCCTCTTCCATGTCCACCAGCTCAACGCCGTCATTATCCCGATTTTTTGCAAAATATTCGACACGACGGCGCACATCATCGTCATCATCGCCGTACAGCACGCTCTGCATGTTGGTCTTAAATACCGTGAGGCTGAACTTCTTGAGCAGCCGTGCCGCGCTTTCGCGGGTGCCGCTGAAATGCACCAGATAGTCCAGAGCCATCTGCACTGCGGGTATGCCGCCGAAGTTGTATGCGGGCTTGAGCAATAGGGGCACTGGGTGCTGCACA
>JAQVZK010000295.1 GCA_028708195.1 Desulfovibrio sp. | reverse complement strand
TTCCCTGGCAAGGTGTGCATAGCCCATACGCCCCTCAATCTTTGGTTGGATGGAGAGGCTAAAGTGCTATACCACCTTGCCTTTTCATTCAACCTTGAGGGTGTTGCACTTGCAAGTTGAATCCGCCCAGTAAAACCGTCACATACGTCTGATATTCAGCCTTGCCCATCCGTCCGGTCTTCTGGGCAAGACCAAACAGGCTGCCACACAGAGCCGGAAACAGCCGAGGATACGCTTAGATGGTCGGTGGGCTTGCATTACAACTGGCATGCGTCTATCGTTTATGCTCCGGCTGGGGGAGCCATCAAGGCTGAGAAAGGGTGATCGCGCCCTGACCCCTAGGATCGCGTAAAAAAACGCGGTTCTGCACCTGACGCGGATAGTGCCGACGAAGGGAAGCTGGCCAGCCTGGAGACAGGTTTGTGCTTGCCCGCAGCCGCATTGGTTTTGCGGGTTTTTTTGTGGCTTCGCCCGGATGGCCGCCGCATGTTCCCGCAGATCATGCTCTTGTAACCTGTGGAGGTTCTTCATGAACATCGTGGTTAATGGTCAGGCCGAAAGCTGCACGTCACAAATCTGCATCAGTGGGTTTCTGGCGGAGCGGGGATACGAAGCCAGCGCTGTGGTTGTTGAGCGCAACGGGCAAATTCTTGCCAGGGATACTTTTGCGAAAACACCACTGCAAGAAGGCGATTGCCTTGAAATCGTACAGTTTGTTGGCGGGGGTTAGAGCAGTTCGGCCTGAAACGGCCCTGGCGACAGTGCGCACAGACGTTCGCCATGCAGGCGAAAGCGTTGTCTGTCTGCGCTGTGAAACGCCAGGAAGGCAGCGCAAACACTTTGCCAACAGCTTTGCAGCGTCAAAGCTCACGCGTGCGCTGCCGCCCGACTGTCTAACGCCATTTCACGACAGCAATCTTCTTGCAGCGCCTCAGCGCGGAGCACATCATGAATACGAATGACCCCTTTGTATTGGGTGGCGTCAGCCTTTCCAGCCGCCTTTTCATCGGCACGGGCAAGTACGGAGCCGACAGCCTCATACCCGCCGTGGCCGAGGCCAGCGGCGCACAGGTCATCACTGTGGCCATGCGCCGGGTAGACAGGCCAGACAAATCAGCCCCCAAGTCTGACGCAGCAGCCCCGGCACAAGCTTCTCAAGGCATAATGGCGCACATTCCTGCCCATATACGCCTTCTGCCCAACACCTCCGGCGCGCGTAACGCTGAAGAAGCCGTGCGCCTGGCCCGCCTGGCCCGTGCCGCTGGCTGCGGCGACTGGATCAAGATTGAAGTCATATCCGACACACGCCATCTTTTGCCCGATGGCTACGAAACAGCCAAAGCCACGGAAGTTCTCGCCAATGAAGGCTTCACCGTGCTGCCGTACATCAATGCCGACCTCTATGTGGCCCGCGCCTGTGCCGCCGCCGGAGCCGCAGCCATCATGCCTCTTGGGGCCCCCATTGGCACCAACCGGGGGCTGCGCACCAAGGAAATGATCGCCATTCTGATTGAAGAAATGGACCTGCCAGTTATCGTGGACGCAGGCATAGGCCGTCCTTCGCAAGCCTGCGAGGCAATGGAAATGGGCGCAGCCGCATGCCTGGTCAATACGGCCATTGCCTCGGCCAACGACCCCGTGGTCATGGCCCGCGCCTTTGGTGAAGCTGTGCGAGCCGGGCGCAATGCCTGGCTTTCTGGCCCCGGCTTTGTGCGCGGCGTGGCAGCCGGAGCAGAAGCTTCGTCGCCCCTCACCGGATTTTTGCGCTAAAGGTGGATCATATGGAAGCTTTTCAGGATTTTTTGCAAAACTGGCCTGCGCAAAAACGGGCTGAAGCCGTAAAAATGGCGACGGAAGAACAGGTTTTTTCTGTTCTGAAAAAAAACAATCTTCAGCCAGAAGATTTTTTAACCCTGCTTGCCCCTGCCGCCGCCCCGCATCTTGAGCGTATGGCCCAACGCGCCCATGAGCTCACCCTGCGCTTTTTTGGCCGGGCGGTGCACATCTTTACGCCGCTGTATATTTCTGACGTCTGCACCAATCAGTGCCGGTACTGCGGCTTTAGCGCCAAAAACAAACAAGCCCGCCACCACCTCAGCGTGGAGGAGGCCGCCGCCGAAGCCAGAGCCATAGCTGATCTTGGCTTTCAGCATGTACTGCTGCTGACGGGCGATGCCCGCCATCTCTCCTCGCCCCAGTATATTGCGGCTGTTGCCCGCCGCATAAAACCCTGGTTCGCCTCTGTGGGCATAGAGGTCTATTCGCTCACCAGCGAGGAATATGCCCTGCTTGTGGAGGCGGGCGTGGACAGTATGACCATGTTTCAGGAGACCTATAATCCAGACCTTTACGCATGGCTGCATCCCGTCGGGCCCAAGCGTGACTATGCCTTTCGGCTCAACGCGCCCCAGCGCGCCGCCGAGGCGGGCATGCGTTCAATGGGGGTTGGGGCGCTGCTTGGGTTGGAATCCTTTGAGCAGGATGCCTTTGCCACAGGCCTTCACGGCTGGTGGCTCCAACGCAACTATCCCGGCATGGACGTGAGCGTGTCCATACCGCGCATCTGCCCGCACGAAGGCAGTTTTGACGTACCGCACGCGCTGGACGACCGACACCTTGTACAGTACGTGACCGCCCTGCGCTGCTTTTTGCCGCGCGCGGGCATCACCTGCTCCAGCCGCGAGAGCGCCTTTATGCGCGACCATCTGCTGCCCCTCGGTGTCACCCGGGTCTCTGCGGGCGTATCAACGGCAGTGGGGGGCCGCGTGACAGAAGACACGCACAATCCGGGGCAGTTTGAAATTACCGACGGACGCAGCCTTGACCAGATGACCACGGCCCTGTTGCATATGGGCTATCAACCGGTACTCAAGGATTGGGAACACCCGGCTTCAACTGGATAGAATGTTTGTATGTTGAAGAGCTTCGTGGGGGAGGAGACCCTTTTTCAAAAGGGGCCCTCCCCACACTCACTCCCCTAAAACCTTTATTTTGTTTCAATCTCTTGCAGGGCGTCGCCTGGACAAAAGCAGGATTGCCAGAGGCCGCCCCCTTGAGGCAGGAAACCGTCTCGGAGTTGATCTGCTCTCGGGGATTTGTAGCGCGGGTGTTAAAAAAATTTGTGCAGGCAGATAAACAGTCGCGGTTTCAAGTTCAAAGTGCAACACCCAGTCCTTGGGTATTGGCGTCTTCTAAAAAAACTTCATAGGGTGTCTTAAACCCAAGGCATTTTCTAGGCCGCCAGTTCAAGCGGCACATTGCCGCT
>JAQVZK010000018.1 GCA_028708195.1 Desulfovibrio sp. | reverse complement strand
TGTCTTTTCCTTTAATCCTGATAAATGATATATAACTTTCTGTGGGAGTTCAAACATGCTTAACATAGCAGGCACAGCTTCAAGCGTAAAGAGTGGCGACAACACCTTGCGGGGTTGACTTGCGGGCAAGCCCCGCGCTCTGTTATAGATTCTGTGTCCTACAGAGACACGGGAGTTGCTCATGACCACAAATTACAATTCACGGCGCGGCCTGCCTTTGGTCCTCGTCTGTCTCATAGTGCTTTTGTGGAGTGCCGCCGGCATGGCCGCCGCCCCGCAAAATCTGTCTATTGTCAACAATACTGGCGAAGATCTGCTCAATATCCATCTGCAGCGAGGCAAGGTCACGCAGTTCATGCGCCTTGATATGCAACCCGGCGGCAGCGAAGAAATTGAAAACCCCGGTGGCACGGCTGACCTGCGCCTGGATACGGGCCTGACCCTGTGGACCTTCAGCCGCGTGCCCTTGGCACAGGCCGAAAGCCTGACCTTCGGCCCGAAGCCCGACACTCTGACCCTCGTTACCGACAAGGGTGACCTCCGCCAGTTCAGCGCCCACATGCGCAGTCTTTTGCCCGATGAAAACAGCGGGCCAGTCTGTGCCCTGGACCGGTTTCGCCCCGGCATGAGCATGAAGGATGTTTGCGCCCTGCTGGATCAAAGCCCACCCCTTGACGACAATGACGCCGTGCTTACGAGCCTTGGCTTTGCAGGCATGGTTTGGGCGGCGCGACTGTTGCCCGGCCATGCAGAAAACGGCAAATCCGACATCTCGCGGGCGTCTGGCCCTGACCGTCTGGAGCATATGGAACTGCGCCGCAAGCTGGATGCCACAACGCTCAACAAGCTGCTCGCAACCCTGTACGCGCAGGGCTATGCCCCCTGGCAGGCCGAACTGCCCGGTCTGGATATGAATTTTGTTGAAATGCCCAACAGCGATACTGCCAGACACAAGGAAATATTGCAGCAGGTGCTGGACTACTTTTTGTCTTCAGGTCAGGGCGAAGCCACGGTCATGCTGGCACCAGCGGCCATGTTGCCCAATCTGGCCGACGCCGACAGACCGCAGAGCGATGTGCAGCTTTTTACACTGACACTGCGTCACAGCTCAAAAAATCTTGTGGTGGATGTGGCGGCCTACCAGGCCAGTGAAGGCGGCCGCTAGGGGCTGTCTCTAAATATTTCTCTTGTCCAGTTGGCTGCGTCGAAAGGCCATTTTTACGAAAGGCGTGTACTCTTACGGTACACGCCTTTCGTAAAAATGGCCTTTTTCTCTGCCCTTGGCGCAAAATTATTTATTCAAAACAGTCCCTAGCCAGGACGCCCTTCCTTCTTAGCCGCCCGCTTGTCGCGCAGCCAGCCGTACCACCCTTCAAGCCCCTGCCCCTGACGGCAAGAGACCTCAAAAATATCAAGGTCTTTGTTCAGCTTGGTGGCAAAATTGCGGGCGCGCGTCATGTCAAAGTCCACATAGGGCAGCAGGTCAACCTTGTTGAGCACAAGGGCATGCGCCAGGTTGAAAAGCAGCGGATATTTTTCTGGCTTGTCATCACCTTCAGCCACGCTCAGCAGGGCAACCTTGGCGTCTTCACCGCAGTCAAATTCCACAGGGCACACGAGGTTGCCCACGTTTTCGATAAAAAGAATATCCACGCCGGTGAGGTCAAGGCTGTCCAGCGCGGTCAGGATCATGTTGCTGTCAAGGTGGCAGCCGCCGTCGGTGTTGATCTGCACGGCCTGAGCCCCGGTGGCGGCCACGCGGCGGGCGTCGTTATCTGTCTGCAGGTCGCCTTCAATCACGGCCATGCGAAACTCTCCCGCCAGATCGGTCAGCGTGCGTTCGAGCAGGGTTGTCTTGCCCGCACCGGGCGAGCTGATGAGATTCAGCGTCAGAATCGCATTGTCAGACAAACGCTTGCGCACATGGGCCGCCATTTTTTCATTGGCTTCCAGCACATTGCGAACCACGGGAATTTGCATGCCGATCTCCTTGCAGACTCCAGGCAGAGTCTTTATCTGAGGTAGTAGGCTGATATGGATGACAATAGCAACAAAAAAACGCCCGACAGCAAGGTCTCGCCTGCCATCGGAAAAAAGTGCCGCCGTGCGCGGCCGCTCATCATTTTTGGCAACTCACTGCTCGGGCCGCAGTTCAAATGATGTTGGGCGGACAGAAGCTGGCCGGGGCCAGGGCTAGCTGGCCTCAAGGCGGTTCAGATACAGCTCACGGCCCTGCTTGACCACATGGCCGAACTGCTCGCCGCAACCGGGGCAAGGCTGAATCAGAGCGCTCTGCCCTTCGCCGCCAAAATCCGCGCCGCAGAACGGGCAGTGCAGTTGCAAAGGCAACTCTTCCAGTTCAAGACGCGCGCCTTCGTGGGGTGTGCCCTGAATCATTGTTTCAAAGCAGAACTGCAGTGATTCTGGCACAATGCCAGCAAGCGCGCCGTACTTGACGTTTACAACCTCAAGACGCGAGCAACCCTGCCGGGAGATTTCTTCTTCCGACATCTTCAACAAACTTTGTGCAATGGACATTTCATGCATGACCCCATAATAACGCAAACTCCCGGTAACGTAAAGCCAGGATGCCATTCTTGCCATTCGGCGTAAATAATGTACATTTCAACAATGCGTCGCTCAAAATTTTCAGGCGTGTACTCTTTTTCCACCGACTGGACGGAAAACCGCCGCAAAAACCATTACTTCGTATGGGAACTTCCTGACGGAGCCTTTGCGGTACAGGAACTAAACAAGGCGTTCCAACCGCTAGCCGAGCCAGAAAGGATCAGCGCCAGAGCATTTGCCAAGAATTTCAGGGCAGAACCAGAGATACTGGCAATGCCCGTCACTACGCCGGACCTTTCTCGCCTGGAAAACAGAGAAAAATCTGACGTTGACAAAGACTCCCTTCAACAGGCAGCATCCGCGGGTGCAGCGCCAGCAAAAGCGCCGGGCTCTTCTCCATCGCATGCCCAAAATCAGGCAACTGCTGCCCAGCCGGATGCCGCAACCCCCGCTGCCGCACAGGCTGCCCCCCCAAATCTTGCGCAAAGTGAACCAAAGGGCAGCCCGCAAGCTCAACCCGGTGGAGCGCCCCCTGCTGCCCGTGAAGCGGGAAAATCCGCCACGGCTTTTGCAAATGCCGGGCAAGGCGACGCCACAGCGGGAACAGGCGCCGCTTCTTCCAGCCAGCCCGACGACGACAGCACTTCTACAGCAAAAAAACCCGGGATGCAGCGGGTACAGACAGCACAAAAAGCTTCTCCCCCGCCACACAAGCTGACTGTTGCCGGGGAAGGGCAGCGGACGGCCCTGCAAAAAAAAGGCACACCGGCTCAATCTGGCACCCTGGCCCAAAGGGCTGGCGTGCCAACGGCGGAAAAAAAGATTTCTGCAGTTGAGGCAGACAAGGGCGCGCGAGTGCCGCCGCAGGCCTCAAGCCCTGCGCCAGGCAGCCAGATGACCATGGAGGCCATACGCAAGGCCAAAATAACAGAATCGCGGCTGCGCGAAACATTCCGGCAGACCTTGCTGCGCCTCAGACGCCCCCGGGAGCGCCAGGCCGCCCTGAGCGCCCTTGAGCAACTGGCTGGAGCCACAGAAGATATCTGTACAGTACACAAGCATATGTTCAGGGATTTCGGCGTCAGGTTGCGCCAGAACTCGCAACCGGCGCTGGCTCTTCTGTTCACCCGCAAGGTTGTGGAACTGGCACCGAACGATGACCACGCCCACTTTAATCTCGCGCGTATTCTCTGTATGCTGGGCCAGTTTGATGAGGCCGCCGCCCACGTCCGTGCGGCCATGAGCATGGCCAGCGAAGAACCGACATACTTTCGGATGCTGGTACATATCCGCAAAGAAAAGCTGCAAAACCGTGGGCAATCCGGTTCCAGTGGCCGCTGAACATATTCAGGACAAACCAGTTTTGGCAGGAGCCTTTTGGCATGAATAAAGTGATACTAAGCCTTCTTCTGGCAGTTTGCGTGTTGGGCATGGCCCTCATTATGCTTAATGAAAAACTGCGCAAGCCAGAGCAGACGCCCATTACGCAGACGACCATGAACCAGGCTGCCGACCCGGCTGCAGACAGCCCCAATGCAGCAGATCCGGGCCTGCCCTCCCTTGCCGATATCGGGCAGGCACCAAAAGTTGGCGGCGCAACCGAACAGCCACATCTTCCCCCGCTGCCTGTGGAGTCTGGGCATGCCCCTGCTCCGGCAGACCGGGTGCCCCACCTGGACAACAATCCCCTGCGTAGCCCTGACGCGGCTTCTGTGCATGCGCCACTGCCCGAACCGGTAAAGCACAAGCCGGAACCTTCTGGCGCGGTTGACAAAGCAAGCGCCCCCAAGCCAGAAACGGCCAGCGCAACCAAGGCTGCTGCGCCCGCCGCACCCGCAACCCCCTCGGCTCCTGAAAAAACCAAAACTGCGGAAAAGGCAGCGCCAAAAAAATCTGTGCCGGAAAAATCTGCACCGGAAAAGCCCAGCCCCGGCGCCACAGAAAAAGCCGCCAAGGCAGCCCCGCAAAAGCAGGAAATCACGCGCTTTGTCGTCTTTGCCCGCGATAAGGGAGCCACCATACGCCTTGTGGGCACAGCCCCCCTCAACTACAAGAGCATGACCCTCAACGGCCCCGAAAGGCTGGTGCTGGACCTGAATGGCAAATGGCAGGTCAAGGCCCCGGGTGTGCCCAAAAACCCCCTGGTCACCAACATTCGTCTGGGCAAGATGGACGACAAGACCAGAGTTGTCATCGACCTTTCGGCCAAACCCGGACACGTCCGCTACATTCTTTCCAAAGACAAGCTTTCTTTGGACATTCGGGTAGATCAGTAGCCACGACATGTAATTACACAGAAAATTTTACGTCTTGTACATGAAAGGCCCCGGCACAAGCCGAGGCCTTTCTTTTTAATAGTATCGTCTGGGCAGGAAGCTGTTTTCCATATTTTTTTTGCAGCCTCAAATAACCGAACAGGCATGTCCTGACTGAAAAACAGCAACATGCACACTGTGTTATGGGAATAACTCTGATTTTATTCAAGTATTTTCAACAAACATAACACCATACCATTCAAGAGGAAATGACATTCAAGGTATCACCACTTTATCACAACCTGCATAACAGTTTCAAACACAATGGATACATACAAGATAATCCCCATACCATACCGCATCAGTCAAACATGCCACACAACACGCATTTCAAAGCGAAAAATATTTTTCAATCATTAAAGTTACATACATTACTGTTCTTATGGAAAATTGTTCGCGGCTGGTTTATGGTGGCGGGCTTTGTATCACCCACGCTGCTTGCGCGGCAACTGCAGTCCAGATGAACCCTGAAACTGTGTCGTGCCGTGCAGGCACAGCCTTGTGGGGCATGGCTCCAGCTCAAAAACGCTCAGCATCTCAACGCAAAAAACTGTTTTTGCTGGGCGTGCGTGGTGCCGGAAGCCCCTGGTAAATGGTTTTTTGCCCACGAAGCACAAGTACAAAGCATCGCAAAGTAAAATAGCCCGAGCGCCTAGCCAAGCCGCTTCATTCCAAAGGAGAACGTTCATGACCGGAGCATCGTTTGAAGCGCTGAATCCCCGCCAGATGTACGGCAAGGTTGTAGAAACCATGACCGTCAAGGCCACACGGCCTCCCCGCCAGGCATTTTTGCTGGCTGTGATGGCAGGCCTGTTTATCGGGCTTGGCTTTGTTTACTGCGCTGTGGCAAATGTTACCGGGGCTGGCAAGATTGTTGGCGGGCTTGTGTTCAGTCTTGGCCTTATGCTTGTGGTGGTACTGGGCGGCGACCTCTTCACCTCAACCACAATGACACTTGTACCGCGCGCAAGCCGCAGAATCAGCTGGGGCCAGATGCTCTCAAACTGGGGAGTGGTATATACCGGAAACTTTATTGGCGCCATTGCCCTGGTAATTCTCATTCTTCTCAGTGGTCACCCCTGGAAAGACGGCGGCAGTATCGCCCTTTTCTATATCAAGACCACAGAGTTCAAACTGACGTACACCTTTACCGAGGCCGTTTTTCTTGGGGTCATGTGCAACCTTATGGTCTGCCTTGGCGTTTGGATGGGCTATTCCGGGCGCTCACTTTTTGACAAGATGGCCGCCTGCCTTTTTCCCGTGGGGCTGTTCATCTCGTGCGGGTTTGAGCACAGCATCGCCAATATGTTCATGATCCCCATCGGCATACTTTGCAGCGGCATGATGCCCCCTGAAGTGGCGGCCAAACTGGCGGACCCGGCCCACACTCTCTCACTGCTCACGTGGGAAAACTTTGTCTTAAAAAACCTCATTCCGGTGACACTGGGCAACATACTTGGCGGCGGCGTGCTTGTGGGCTTGTTTCACTGGCTGATTTTCGCGCGGGAGAATGCCCAGCAAACCAGCCAGGCAGGCAGCGGAAACGACAGCCCCGCAAATGATAGGCCCGAGAATGACAGCCCCGAGGATATCGCCTTGACGAACCCACTGCGGGCTGACGGCAACCACAGGTAGTTTGCCCATTGGCGCAAACTGCCTGTAGATCGGGTATCACACAATTTTCTGCAATCGCAGAAAGACGCGCAAAATCGCCAACCACAGATATTTTGCCTCAGGGCAACCGCGTGCTCTCTTGCGAAAACTGACCGCAAGGGAGCACATTCTTTTGCAGTGCTTTGCAGTATGGCAAGCACTCTGGCAACTTGCAGACCCTCTGTCTGTGTATTTTGTAAGAACTACTTTCCACACAATGGCAATGACCACCGGAACACATTGCCCTTGATGCCAACCCGTTTTCACAGTATCATTGGAAGAGTAGTCAACCGAGACAAAAAAGCATTGCAAACAAGGCCTTTTTTGCTTCTTACAGTTACAATAAAATATCTTTTAACAGCATGAAATTACATACTATCTTATCTATTAAACATCTTTTTGCCCGCCGCCAGAGCTTGTCTTTTGCCTGCCTTGTGCAGCAGGGCGAACTCGCAAGCGGTGGCACCTGACTTTGTGGCGCTGTGAGGCAGGTTGTCTCGCATCATCCTTCACGCAGGGCCAGCACATAATCCTACCTTTCCCGCCCTGCCTGACAGGGTCAGCCACAACCATATTTCACAGCGCAAGTTTCGTATAACCATACGAAACTTTTTTTGTTTTGGCAGGTCTTCTGTCACGCTGGCCTCTTACGCCCTTTGCAGAAAAAAGCAGGGCAGGCTTGAGCCACACGGCTTGCCTGTGGGGCAACGGTTGGCGCGAAGTTACGTACTCTCGGCCGCAAGGATGCCTGGACCGTGGCAAGGCAAAAACTACGCCTGAAGCCAACAGAAATACGAGCCCTCAAACAGACTTTACCGCGTAAAAAGGCTTTGGAACACCCTGAAGATAAAAATGTACAAGGATGTAACAGAACATTGTTCACACAACACAAACTGATTTATGGAGGTTTTATGCGCACCCTGTTCAGTAAAATGCTGGCAACAACACTCTTGCTTGCCTTTTCAGTTGCCGCTCAAGCGGCCGAACTGCCCCGGCTGAAAGTCGGCTATATCTTCACCACCAACCACACGCCCCTCATGGTCGCTATGGATATGGGCGAAAAACAGCCCATCGACGGCATGTGGATGAAGCCTCTGGTTCCCAAGGAAAAGTATGAACTGATGAAGGACGGCAAGCCCGTGGCGGTGCTTGATATCGTGGTCATCAAAAGCGGCTCTGAAACCGCGACCCTTTTTGCCCAGAAGCAAAGCAGCTCGACATAGGTCTTGCTTCCATAACCGCCATTATGGCTGGCATTGACAAAAACATTCCCATCAAGATCGTGTCCCCTCTGGTGCTGGCCAGTGGCGGCGTGGTCGTATCCAACGCCGTTCCTGCCAAAACCTGGAAGGAATTTATCGCCTTCATCAAAAAATCGCCCAAATCCGTCAGCATTGGCTATCACTCGCCCAGCAGTGCGCCCATAATTATTCTTGAAAGCGCGCTCAAATCCGAGGGCATTACCTATACGAGCAACCCGCTGGACCAGAAGGCCCAAGTGGTGCTGGTTGACCTCAAGGGCATGGGCAACCTTATTCCTGCCCTGAGCAGCAAACAGGTTGACGCTGTGGTCGGCCCCGAGCCCTTCCCCCAGACCGCCGTGGGCAAAGGCGCTGGCCACGACATCAGCATGCTGCGCAACCTTCCCCCCGAAGGCAAGTGGACAGACTACCCCTGCTGCGTTATCGCCGCACGCGATGAAATCATTGCCGCCCACCCCGCCCTTGTGCGTGATTTTGTGAAACTCATGGCCGGAATGGGCCGTTGGTGCAATGAAAACCCGCAGCAAGCGGGCATTCTTGGTGCCAAATGGATTGGCCTGCCGGAAGAAATCGGCAAGAACTCCAACCTTCGCTTCCTGCAAACCTTTACTGACGGCTGGAAGGAAGGCGCAGACGGCTATTTGAGCGACCTGAACAAGGCCGGATACTTCAAAGGCGCTTTGAAGGGCAAATCCTACAAAGAGGCAGAAGAGCTGCTTGTGGACCCGCAGTTCATCAACGGCAAATAAAGTTTCAGTCATTGTTTGCCCCGGTTTGCACCAGCAGGCCGGGGCAGACTCAAAAGGTTAAAGCTGCTGCGGGCCACGCGCGGCCTGTCACAAGCACACTACAGCTCGCATACTTTCACCTTGCGGTCATAACTCATGAAAAATATTAAAGCATTTATTCTACCACTGATTTTTCCCCTGCTGTTTCTGCTTCTATGGCATGCAATGGCCCATGTGGTAAAAAACGACATCATTCTGCCGGGCATTCCCCAGGTGTGGAGCCTGCTCTCCAGCCCCAGCGATGACGTTATTTCTATGGGCACCCTGCCCCTCAATACCCTTATAAGTCTGGCTCGGGTTTTTGCGGGCTACCTTATTGCGGTGCTTTTGGCTGTTCCGCTGGGAATCATCATGGGCTACAAGCCCGACGTAAATACCACGCTCAATACGTTCCTTGGCCTGTTTCGCTCCATTCCCCCCCTGGCCTGGGTGCCGCTGGTGCTGGCATGGTTTGGCATGCTGAGCCTGGCGGACGTTTTTTCTGTGCCTATTGGGGCCGCCTACCCGTACTTTCACAACATTAAAGTATCGATGATTTTTATCATCTTTATAGGCGGTTTTTACCCCATTCTCACCAGCGCCATCCACGGCGTGAGCATGGTGCCCCAAACGCTCACCGATGCGGCGAGGGTTCTGGGGGCCAACGAGATAGATATTTTTCGCAAGGTACTGCTGCCGTATGCCGCGCCATCCATCATCAATGGTTTGCGCATTGGCCTTGGCGTGTCCTGGATGTGCCTTGTATCGGCCGAAATGTTGCCTGGCAGCCTTTCGGGTGTGGGTTACCTCATCACGCACGCCTACACCGTGGGCCGCACCGACGTGGTCATTGCGGGCATGATAAGCATTGGGCTTGTGGGAGCGCTGCTGGACAGGCTGTTCAGGCTTTATGAAGACAGGAAGTTTGTATGGAAACGACTGACAAAGTAATTGACGCCTCATTTTTGTCTTCAGAGCTCGTAGTCGCAGACGTATCAAAAACCTTTGCGACCAAGAGCGGCCCCATTGAAGCCCTGCACCACATAGACCTGACTGTGGCGCACGCGCGCTTTATCTGCATAGTCGGCCCCTCTGGCTGCGGCAAATCAACCCTGCTGCGCATGATGGCTGGCCTGACCCCATGCGAACAGGGAGAAATTCGCTTTCGTAATGAGCTGCGGCAAGGCCCGTGCCGACAAATAGGCATGGTCTTTCAGGAGTATTCGCTTTTTCCCTGGCTGAATGTGCTTGATAATACGGGGATTGGCCTGCAGTTCAACGGCATGTGCAAAAGCCAGCGGGAACAGGAGGCGCGCCGCTACCTGGGCATGGTGGGCCTTGAAAAATTTGCCCTCGCCATGCCGCACGAGCTTTCAGGCGGCATGCGACAAAGGGTGGCCATTGCGCGCGCCCTGGCCAATAACCCCGACGTGCTGCTTATGGACGAACCCTTTGGAGCCATAGACGCGTTTACGCGTATTACGCTGCAAAAACGGCTACTTGAGGTTTGGGAGCAAAGCCGGAAGACAATCGTGTTTGTCACCCACAGCGTGGATGAATCCGTCTACCTAGCTGATGAAATCATTGTTATGGGCACCAACCCCGGACGCATTGTAGACAGGTTCAGCGTGGACCTGCCCCGCCCCCGGCGAAGAGACGACCCAGCATATGCAGGGCTGGTGGCCCACATTCTGACGCTGCTGGAGCAGCAGGACGACGCCGCAACCGCGCCAGTGTAGCTTTGGGGGCGTGCAAAGCAGCGCGCTCACGAAGCTCATTTTTTACGGCATTCATTTTTTACGGTGCTCATTTCTCAAAACACGCATCTTTTCAAAACGCCCGGCCAGCCCTTGCCAGCGTAAACAAATGACAGTGCAGCTTCAGTCTTTGCCCCAAGGGGCAAGGACTGAAGCTGCACTTACGCCTCCAGGGCGGGCGTCTGCTCGCGCAGCCGCCTGAGCACTTCAGAATGAAATGCCCTAAAAAGTGTATCCCACCGAGAACATGTAGATATTGGCCTGCACATCTTCAGAATGTCCGCCCTTGATGCCAACGGCCTTGATGCCGGCTGACGTTGAATTGCCATAGTCCACAGGGTATATCCACAAGTGGGCATAGGCCAGATCAAGGGTCCAGTTTTCCCAGGTAACGCCGGTACCAAGACTCATGATGGTGCGGCCGTTGGTGGGCATCATATAATCGCTGTAGCTTTCGTTCACTACCGGGGTTTCATAGGCAACACCCGCGCGCAGGGTCCACCAGTCCAAGGGCTTGTACTCCACGCTGCCGTTGAAGTTCCAGCCGTCACGCCATTCCTTGTTGTTGACCGAGGAATAGTCGTCGCCCATGTTGATATTCAGAGCGTTGTATGTGGACCAGCGGGTAAAGACAGTGCCAACTTCAAAGCTCAGATTGTCCAAAGGCTTATAGGCAAGGCCCCAGGCGATGGAGTCAGGCAGCTGCAACGTGGCGTTGGCGCTGCGGTCGCGGGCCACTGGCAGATTACCTTGCTTGGCGATGAGGCTGTCGCCTTCATAGCCAAAATCCACGTCACCATAAAGATTGAGCGTAACCTGGCTTTTGTACGACAAGCCCATAGACCACTGGTCGTTGAAGCGCATATGCATGCCAAGATGCGCGCCAACCCCCCAGCCGCTGCCTTCGAGCTGCAGGTCGTTGTCAAAGCGATCTGGATAGCTGGCGGCCGTCATTGTGGGAACTTTGTTGCCCCTGTAAACATGCGCATACATGGCTTCAACCCCAACGGACAGGGAGAGCATGTCATTGACCTTGTAGGCCAGGGTGGGAACAAAGGATACGGTTTGCAGGCCGATGTCATACATGTTGTACTTACCGACCCACTGGCTGTCGAAGGAGTTGCCGAGGCCAAACCGACTGAAGGAAGCAAAACCAAGCCAGACCTTGTCATTCAACTGGTGACTGACAAAGCCGTGTGGGGCCATCCACACTTCGGGCTTGGTGGACGTATACGTGGTGCCGCCTCCGCTCAGGTCGGCCACAATGGTGCCAATGGGGGCAATGAAGGCCAGACCGCCCATAACGTGGGTGCCGGGCACCTGGGTTATGCCCGCCGCATTGTAGGCCAGGGTGGAAACATCGTCGGCACGCCCTATCATACCGCCAGAGAGGGCCACACCGCGGGCGCTCCATTCATTGAGAGCAAAGCCTTCGGCCCGGATAGTGGCTGAACAGCAGATAACCAGCGCCAATGCAAGCCCCAGTGCGCGAAAAACCTTCATTCTTCCTCCCCATGCCTCGGCCGCCATCGCGACCTGTCCTCAAAAAAGACCAGAAGCTACCGACAAGCCGCTTCTGCAAACGGCTTGAAGCCTGCCCTCAAAAGGGGCATATAGCACTGAAAAAACCGCCTTGATCCCGAAACGGAAAGGCGGGCAGCCTCACTAACAGCTTGAAAAAAGCAATTGCCTTTCACAACATATTTACAGGATCAAGGTCAAGAAAAAGTCGTAGGTTTTTAGTGTATTTTTGTGCCGAGGCAAAAAAATACAGAGCGCGTATGGCCTGCCAGTCCTGCCCTTTCACGAGGCAGGTATAGCGGCGACGCCCGCGCAGCAAAGCCAGCGGGGCAGGGGCAGGCCCCAACAGTTGCAAACCAAGCTCCGCCGCACGTGCCCGCATGGCGGCGGCCAGGTCATTGACGGCAGCCACCCCGCCGCTTTCCTCCACCGCATGCGATATGCGTATGAGCGCCAGACGCACAAAGGGCGGATACCGCCGCAGTTTACGGCGGGCCAGCTCGGCGGCGTAAAACCCCTCATAGTCGGCTTCGCGTACATACTGCCAGCAATAATGGCTCACATCACGTGTCTGGATAAGTACCTGCCCTGGCTTGTCCCCCCGCCCCGCCCGACCGGAGGACTGTACCAGCAATTGAAAGGTGCGCTCGGCTGCCCGGTAGTCTGGCAGGTTCAGGCCAAGGTCTGCGTCTGCGATCACGGCCAGGGTCACATTGGGAAAATGGTGCCCCTTGGAAAGCATTTGTGTACCCACAAGAATGGGAGATTCCTGACGGGCAAAGGCCGCCAAAATTTCCTCCATCCGGCCCGGACGGCGCGTGCTGTCCCTGTCCAGTCGCAGCACGGGGCCCCCGGCAAGTGTACCCAGCCGCTCGGCCAGACGCTCCGTGCCCTCGCCCATTGGTAGAAAATTCATGCCCTTGCATTCCGGGCACGGGGAGGGAAACGGCCTTGTGTACCCGCAATAGTGACACACAAGCTTTTCGCGTCCCTTGTGGTAGGTCAGGCCGATTTCGCAGTGGGGGCAGCGCAGCGTGCGGCCGCAGTCAAGGCAGTACATAAGGGGCGCGTAGCCGCGACGGTTAAGCAGAACCACAGCCTGCTCACCTCTGCTGATAATTTCCTGCAGGGCCTGCTCACTGCGCGGGGCCAGAAGACCTTGCTCGGTGGTGGCGGCAGGCGAAAGCGAACTGATGTCAACAAGCTCGACAGGCGGCAAATCACGCCCACCAACGCGCCGTGGCAGGCGTAATATGGGCAGGTGGCCGCCCTCTGCGGCATAAAACGTCTTGAGGTCGGGCGTGGCCGACCCAAGCACCAGCAAACCGTCGTTTTGGGCCATACGAAACCAGGCCACTTCCTTGGCCTGATAGGCCAGACTTTCGTCCTGCTTGAAAGATGCGTCATGTTCCTCATCCAGAACCACGCAGGCAAGATGCGGCACCGGCAAAAACAGGGCCGAGCGCGTACCCACCACAAGGCACGGCTCCTGACGCGCGGCCAGTTGCCTGTACGTGGCTTCACGCCGGGCCGGGGACTGGTAGCCGTGGTGAAAAAAAAGCGGAACTTCCGGCAGGGCGCAGGCGGCGTCTCGCCGCAGTTTATAGGCCAGAGCCACTTCAGGCGCGAGCAAAAGCAGGCTCTTGCCCGCAGCCAGACAAGCGCGAGCCAGCTCAAGGTACACGGCGGTTTTACCACTGCCCGTCACGCCATAAAGCAAGCGCGAAACGGCCCGGTTTTCACTTTGGGCAGCCTTTAGCGCGGCCTTCATCTCGCAGAGGGCAGCAGCCTGATCGCCATTCAAAACAAAGGATGCGGGCGGGGG
>JAQVZK010000294.1 GCA_028708195.1 Desulfovibrio sp. | reverse complement strand
CATAAGGTAGATTTCGTGCGGGTCCAAAATCAGGATAACGGAGCCGTCGCCCATAATTGTGGCTCCAGAAATGCCTTTAAGATCGCCAAGGTAGGCACCAAGGGGCTTGATGACTATTTCCTGGCGTTCAAGCAGCCTGTCTACCACCAGGCCCAGCCTGCGGTCGTTGTCATGAATGACCACGACGGAAAGCACTTCAGGTAGAGGATCTTCAGAACGCGGCAGGCCGAGCATTTCTGCCATTTCTACTATGCCGAGCACCTCGCCTCGCAAGGTGACGGCTTTGCGGCCCTTTACGTCTGTAAGGCGATGGGCTTCAATCTTTGTGGTCTCAGATACCGCATCCAGAGGTATAGCATACATCTGGCCAGAAACGTTAACCATAAGGGCATCAATAATAGCTAGTGTCAGCGGCAGGCTCAGTGTGAAACGTGTGCCTTTGCCAACTTCAGAATGGGTACTGACGCTGCCCTTGAGGTTTTTGATATTGGTGCGCACAACGTCCATGCCAACGCCGCGGCCAGAAATATCCGTGATCTGGTCGGCCGAAGAGAAGCCAGGTGCGAAGATAAGCTCCACAGCCTCGCGGTCGTCAAGTTGCGCGGCTTCTTCGGCCGAAATAACGCCTTTACGTATGGCGATTTCGCGCATCTTGGCCGGGTCAATCCCCTTGCCATCGTCTTCAATTTCGATGGCAACAGAATTGCCTTTGTGAAAGGCGCGCAGGGTCACTTTGCCCTTGGCGGGTTTGCCCGCAGCAAGCCGGACTTCTTCGGACTCTATGCCGTGGTCGACAGAGTTACGGATGAGGTGGACCAAGGGGTCACCAATGACCTCCACCACACTTTTATCCAGTTCCGTTTCTTCACCTTCCATGATCAGGTCCACTTCTTTACCGCTTTTGCGCGAAAGGTCGCGCACAAGCCGGGGGAAGCGTGAAAATACAGAAGAAACCGGCACCATACGTACTTTCATTATGGTATCTTGCAGGTCGTCAGAAATGCGTGCCATTGCGTACGTTGTTTCTGAAAGGCTTTGCGCCACTTGCGAGATGTCAATGTTTTCGCTGGTGTCTTCAAGAGAGCGGGCGATAAGAGTGTACCGGTTACGGTTGATGATCAGCTCGCCTATGAGGTTCATAAGATGGTCAAGCCGTTCGTGATCCACTCGTATGGTCGAAGAGCTCTTGTGATTTTCAGCAGCGGGCGCACCGGGCTTGGCTTGCACTGCGGGCGCACCGGGCTTGGCTTGTGGGGCAGGCGTACGCGCCTGTTGTGATGCGGGCGCTGGCTGCGGGGCAGGCGTATCGGTTTTACCTTGTGTGCCAGCGGGCACGGCAGGCTGAACCGTACCGGGTGCAGGTGCAGCTTTTGGTTCTCGCTGTACTGCGGTTGCCATAGAAGGCTGAACCGAGCTAGGACTTGCTGTTGTTGCTACCTGAGCCGGAATTTGGGCCGGAGTTTGGGGCTGGGCCTGAGCTGCATCAGCCTTTACTGGCTGGGCAGAATCGCTTGCGCCGGCATCTTCAGCGGGCTTTTCAGCATTTGAACAAACGTCGGCCGCAACCCTGCCTTCGGCCAGGGCTTGGCGTATCATGTCTTCAATAATGCTGACTTCCTGACTGAGCAGGTCAACCATGAGGCCAAAGTCAATGTCGCTGATTCGTCCCTGGTCAACAATGCCAGACGTGCGTTCGGCATAGGTTTTGATATCTGCAAGACCCACAAAGGCACAGGCATTTTTTATTGCCACGAGACAGCGGAAGAGGGCATCAATGGATGCCTTGTGGCTGCCGTCTTTTTTGAGCGTTTCAAGTGCGGCATGTATGATCTCAATCTGTTGCTGCACAGTAACGCGAAATGCTTCTGTATCGTCACTCTCTGAGCCAACAGGGATGATAGTGGGGGTAACAACCTCAACAGCAGCTTTTGGCTCTGCTGCCACCTGAGGCGGCTGTGGCTCATGAGCCACCTGAGCGCGGCCTTGTGCGGCCAAAAGCTCGGCGGGCAAGGCAATGGGGCCGCCAGCCAGGGCAGCCTGCAACTGCTTGACCACCGTGTCGGTTTCAAGAGGTGTAGCCTGACCGGAGGTAATGTCAATATTATGCACCAGGGCTTCCATCACATCCACAACCAGCAGAAGCAGGTCGATAAGCTCATGTGTTGGCGTTATTTTGTCCTGACGAATATTATTGAGGAGTGTTTCTGCCTCATGGGTAAGCGCATTAAGGTCATCATAGCCAATAATGCCGCTGTTGCCCTTCATGTTGTGGAAGAAGCGGAACAGGTCGTTAACAAGCTCACCCTGGCCTGTGGGGTTTTCTTCAAGTTCCAGAAGGCCGTTGGTGAGATTTTCGATGATCTCGATGGATTCATCGATGAAATCTTTCAGATGCCCCTCACCGAAGGCGGTGAGCGAGTAAGCCTGGCGGGTGGGGAGCGTGCTCACCCATTCTTTGCCGGTCATGCCGCCGTCATTCTCTGACTTCAGGGAGGAGTCTGATTGGGGTTCCTGCTGTTCCAGCACAAGGGGCTCAGCAGAGCCCGCATCCAAAGGAGCAACATGCAGTGACGTAACAGCCGCCTGCGCGGCAGTGTCTGCAGGGGCAGAAAAAATTTCGGTAGTGGGGGCCGATGCCACAGGCTGGTTTGGCGTGAGGCTTTCACCGGCCATAATAGCGTCAATTTGAGCCATTATATGACCAGCTTCAACATCACCTTCGCTATTGCTGCTCTCAAGATTATCAATCATCTGGCGCAGGGCGTCAGTGGAGGCCAAAATGACATCCATAATCTCGGGCGTCACAATCATGCTGCCTTTGCGCAGTTCGTCAAGAATGTTTTCGGCCTTGTGGGCAAGCTGATTGATTCGGTTCAGCCCAAGAAAGCCAGAAGCGCCCTTGAGTGAGTGCATAGGACGAAAAATATCATTGAGCAGGGCCAGGTTGCCAGGAGCCTTTTCGAGCTCCAACAGGTTGGGCTCAATGGTCTCAAGGTGTTCTTTGGCTTCTGTAATGAAGTCGGCGAATAATTCTGGGTCAAAAAAGTCCTGGCTCATACCCCATACCCTTGCTTGACTGAAAGCGCTGTACCCAAATGGGTAATACTGTCTTTCTTATCGGCTAACCCAAGAGCATCTTTATATTGCGACCCATCTTTTCCGGTTGGGCTGGTTTTACCATATAAAGATTGGCCCCAAGGCTCATGCCTGTCTGTATATCTTTTTCTTGCCCTTCAGTGGAAAGCACAATGATGGGGATATCCTTATAGGCTTCCT
>JAQVZK010000293.1:490-3301 GCA_028708195.1 Desulfovibrio sp. | reverse complement strand
CACAGCACGCTGCACCATATCATCCGTATTCAAAAAAAACGTCGCAGTGACGCCTTCGTCCAGCGTACATATTTTTACCTGACCCTGATCTTGCACAGCAACAGAACCGGGGGTAAAAGCCTTCATCCATCTGGATACAAATTCTTTCCAGACCAGATCACCGCCGCCAGCATCCGCCTGAGCGGCCAAGAGCAGAAGAAAAAGGCAGAGCAGCAGTTTTTTCATGACGATGTCTCCTTTTTCACAGATTTTGAGGTATAAGAAATAATGGCGAAGTATTCCGTCGCTTATATATATATGAGCAAACTGGTCTTGAAAAGCACCTTTTTTCAGTATACGCCCGGACTTTCAGGACGGCGCTTCAGCATTTTCAGCGCAGTACGCTAATTTTTGGGGTTTTGACGCAATATTATGGGGCACAGGGCGCGGCCTGAATGAATATTTTTCACTGCTCTTGTTTTTCAACGCATTTTGACAGAAAATAGCCAATCATCTTGCAGATGCAGCAGACCAGCTGCGCCTGCCGCAAACATTTTTCAGCAATACGGCCAATCCGGTCGCCTCTCCAAACCCTTCCCGCAGGAGAACCCTCCCCCGCCATGCCCACGTTTTTACTGCCACCAGCCTGTGTGTTGCGCCGCATCACCCGTGTCAACAATACGGGCAGACATGAGGTGGATGATATGCTGCTGCGCGAAGAGGCCTACGACCTTATATGTAACAACAAGACCGTAGCCTGCCTGCACTGCATGCCCACACATCTGGAAGAACTGGCGGTAGGCCACCTTTTTACTTCGGGCATGTTGCACAATGCCAGCGAGATAACATCCTTGCGCATCCAGCATCCCCTGGCCCCGCAGCAAGGGCAGCGCGAGACCGGAAGCATACGGGTAACCACGGTTTCTGCACCTTTGGCAGAAGATGCCGCAAAAGAAGCGCAGGCGCTGCTTACCGCTGACGAGGTGCACAGGCTTCAGGCGGATTTTGATACGCGCTGCGTGCTTTTCCGGCAAACCGGGGCCGCCCATAGTTGCGCCCTGGCCACAGCCAAGAGCATTCTGCTGTTTTATGAAGACATCGCCCGACACAACGCTCTGGACAAGCTTATCGGGGCCATGCTGCTTCAAGGGGTGTCGCCGCAGGGCAAGCTCATGATTTTCAGCGGTCGGCTGGCCGTGGATATGCTTGAAAAAGCCGTTGTTAGCGGCGTGCGCCTGCTCATTGCGCCGGGTGCGCCTTCGCTGGCATCGGTGGAGATGGCCGAAGCCAGACAAGTGACCCTTCTTGGTTTTGTGCGCAAGGACAACATCAACATCTATACCTGCCCGCACAGGATCGTCTGACATGTCTTTTTGCCCCCCCTACACCTCCCCCCATATATCAGTAAAAAAGGACATCCTGCCGCTGGAAAAAGCCTTGGCCGCCCTGCTTTCCTGCGCCCGCCCGACAGACCAGCCCCTTAGCCTGCCGCTGCTTGAGGCTTGCGGACGAGTAAGCGCGGCTGATCTTTACGCCAGCCTGCCGCAGCCCCCTTTTGACCGCGCCCAGGTGGACGGCTATGCCCTGCACAGTGCAGACATTGCCCTGGCCAGTCCGGATTCTCCCGTCACCTTGCCCGTGGTTCAATACCTGTACGCAGGTGGAGGCCCCGGCGAGCCTCTTTTGCCAGGGCAAGCCGCCCGTATAACCACCGGGGCCATGATGCCCCCGGGGGCGGACTGCGTCATGTGGCAGGAGGATACACGCGTTGACGGCTGTGACGTCATCATAGCCCACAAGCTGTCCCCGGGCCGCAACTGCCGCTCCCTCGGGCATGACGTGGCAGTGGGGCGTCCCCTGGTGCGCCGTGGCGATGTCTTGCACAGCGGCACTCTTGGCCTTCTGGCCGGACAGGGGCACACACAGGTATGCGTCTACGGCAGCCCCACGGTCAGCATGCTGTGCACGGGCGACGAGCTGTGCCCGCCGGGCACCTCTCTGCCCAAGGGCGGCATATACAACATCAGCGGCACGCTGCTGGGTGTGCGCCTGCAAAAGCTTGGGGCCAGCATCCCGAGCATAAAGACCTGCCCCGACAACTATGACAGGCTGCGGCACCACCTTGAAACCATGCTGGGGCACAGCCATCTGATCATCACCACAGGCGGTGTATCCTGGGGGCCACGTGACCTCATCTCGCGCCTGACAGAAGAGCTGGCGGCTCACCACGGCGGTCGTCTGCTGTTTCGGGGCCTGCATATGAAGCCAGGGGCCATGACCCTGGGTGCGGCCGCGGGCGGCAGTGTCCTGCTTGGCCTTTCTGGCAACCCGGTGGCGGCTGCGGCGGCATTTGAACTGCTGGCCGGGCCTCTCATCCGCAAAATTTCCGGGCGGGCGCGCTATGGTTTGCAGCGGCAGCGCGGGGTCATGCGCAATGATTTTGGCTCCTGCCGCAAGGACGCACGCCGCCTTATGATGGCCCGGCTTGAAGGTACAGAGGTCTTCATGCGGCCAGAAAGCGAAAGCATAGGGCAGCCCGCCCTGTGGGACGACTGTAACTGCTTTGTGGACATTCCCGCGGGGTGCCCCCCCTTGCGGCGCGGCATGGAAGTGGACGTGATTCTGGCATAAATGCCCCCACAGCACCGCCCTGTTTACCCTCTGCCATGCCAGATCAACTGAAATTCCCCGAATCCGGAAAGCGTATGAATTCCAGATAGTAATACATATTACTATTGCATACTGCATAAATAGGCGGTATGATATCACGACTTATAGAAAAAGCGTAAACAAAATGTACGGCGTACCAGGCCCAGCCATTCCGCCATTGCC
>JAQVZK010000293.1:0-480 GCA_028708195.1 Desulfovibrio sp. | reverse complement strand
CCTTTCAGCCCGCGCACAGCGGTGTGTCACAGCAGATACCGCGATGCCGAAAAGCATCATAGCGTCTGCCTGTACTGTGCCATCGGCTGTAGTCTCAATATTTACAAGTACAAGGATGAAGTCATCGGCATTGAAGGCGATGACGAAAGCCCGGTGAACCGCGGACGTCTGTGCCCCAAGGGTTCCAATACCCTGCAGATCGTACGCAGCCCCCACCGCCTCGCAACCGTGCGCTACCGTGCCCCCTACTCAAAAACCTGGGAAGACCGCCCCCTGGACTGGGCAATGGACCGCATTGCACGGCTGATGAAAGTTGCTCGCGATGCCGGTTTTCAAGAAAAAAATGCCGCAGGCATGACCGTCAACACGTGCCGCAGCATTGCTTCTCTTGGCGGCTCCGCCAGTGATAATGAAGAAAATTACCTCATGAAAAAGCTTTTCACGGGCGGGCTTGGCATGCTCGACGTGGAAAAGATCGGA
>JAQVZK010000017.1 GCA_028708195.1 Desulfovibrio sp. | reverse complement strand
CGGCAGTTCGATATACTGGATAAGATCTTCGGGGGCGCCCACACGCCGCAGGCCGGCGCGCATCATGTTGATGGTTTCTCGGGTGCATTGAGTGGCTCTGGTGCTGGGCTTGAAGATAACGGCATTGCGCCCCTTCAGCATGCCAATAGCCTTACCCCCGCAGGTAGCCGTGGGATTGGTGGCCGGGAGGATGCCACAAATAACACCAACAGGTTTTGCGTATTTTGATATGCCGGTTTTGGCATCCCGTTCAATGCAGCCGACGGTTTTCGCCTGCAAAACTTCATGGATAACACCGCCAACCTTGCGCTTGTGCTTGGTGACCTTGCTTTCGTAGTTGCCGTAACCTGTTTCTTCAACTGCCATTCGGGCAAGAATGTCCACATTGTGATCGTTATAGACTTCCCAGGCCACAGCCAGGCAAATTTCGTCAATTTGCTCTTGTGTGTAATTGGCAATTTGCGCTTGTGCCTTTCGTGCAGTTGCAATGAGTTCGTCAACGCTTTTCATGAACCCTCCTGCATTATACAGAGATGATGTTGCTTCTTTTTGTTCGGGGTGTTTGCCATCTCACGCCTTGTTCTTGCTCTGCTGGCAGCACATTGCTGTGGTCCCCCTGCCAGAATCTCAATGGTCCAGTGTCTGATCCGGGAGTTGTTTGTGCTTTTTTTCTTAATTAGAGCAAAAAGTGTACCTATGCTGATAGGAGTATACTTGTAGCTGAATTAACAGTATTTTATTGTAAGATGTTACAATGCCAAAAATAGCAATGTATGGAATACTAGACAGTATATGCAAACATTGTCTGAAAATACTGTCAGTATGTCTGAAGTATTGTTTGTTTGTGTTTTTTTTAACAAAACAGGCTGGCGTTTTCAGCAGGGCAGATGGCAGGGCCGCCGAAGCTTTTTTAATTGTACTATTCTTTGCATCAGCGCATATATGAAGGCATCAAGAATCGTCAGAAAACGTATGAAATTAAAAAAACAGACAGAGATCCTGCGGAGAAGGGCCTCTGTCTGTTTTTTTATTGCAATCCGTCAGTTCAGTGGGGAATTATATGTTCTTGCCGGGGGCTGGTAGAGTGTGGCAGATACAGGAGTAAACAGCCTCCCCATTGTAGGCGGCTCAGGACGAGCAAGAGAAGGATTTATTAGCCACTTGATAAAAAGGAAGCCGGTATAACCGGCTTCCTTTGTATCAAAAATGCAATGCGTGTAAACGAACAAGCTTCCATTTATTTTGACCAGTGGCCATTCCCTTGACCGGGAGGCCACTTTGAGAAAAAGTCAGTCCCACAGAGAGTGCGGCATTGTGTTGGGGGCGAGCGGCGGGCAGGCACAGGCACCAGCCAGGGGTTTCGGTATTATTTGATTGCCGGCTGGCCGCCATTTTCTGCTGCCGCCGGTGATGCGCGTCAGCAACCGCATTTACGGGCATTGCAGGCCAAATATTTCGGTACATAAGGACACTAAGGGTATGCTGTACAGTATCAAGATGCGGGCAGAAAGCGGTTCGCGCCATATTTCGGGGGCAGAGCGCATTGTGGAACGGCGTGAAATGGCAGAGGCCATGAACGCCCTGACCATGCGCGCCCTGGAGCATCCCAATGGCCCGGCTGAAAACGTCACGGTTACGGTGCGGCAGATAACCCGGCCTCTTTCGACCATACAGGCCCTGCCCGTGCGTGACCCCAAGGTGCGCGATATGGACGAGGCCCGCCGGGTGCTGGATGCGGAGCTGCGCGGTCTGGGGCTTGCGCCGGGGCCTGTAGTGTCCCTGCTGTACGGCTTGCGCGAGCCCATGCGGGGTGCCGTGCTGCTGCATGCCGACAGCCTGCAGAGGCTGGAACCGGATCAACGCCGAGGGGTGCGGGCCACGTGTATGGATTACACGGGCAACAGCGGCCAAGGCAAAAATCACTTCAAGGAAGCACTGTGTCTTGCCAGCAAGGTAGCGTCCTGTCCGCAAATTATCGGCGAACTCTGTATTTCCGATGATCCTGACTATACGACGGGCTATTTCGCCTCTCGTGACCGGGGGTATGTGCGCATCCATCACATCAAGGCCAGCGGCACGCAGATGGGAGGCCGCATTTTTCTCTTCAGGGGGGAATCCGGCAGTCTTGAGCAGTGCATGGACTACCTTGAACACCAGCCCGTTATGGTCTGTATGGAGTAACCGTGAACAGCTTTGCCTCACGCATTGACGCCATCAAGGCCGCGCACCTGTATCGGGCGCTGCGCACTCTTTCGACCCCTCAGGGCAGGGACGTGGTTATTGACGGCCAACGGGTGCTGCTTTTTTCATCCAACAGCTACCTTGGGCTCAATACTAACGCCTACATCTGCCGTGAGGCCATTGGCGCTGTGGAAGAGTTTGGTGTGGGTTCGGGCGGTTCTCGGCTTGTGACGGGCAATATGACCCCACATATGCGCCTTGAGGCCGCAGTGGCCCAGTTCAAGGGCAGCGAGGCGGCACTGGCGTTCACAAGCGGCTATACGGCCAATGTGGGCGTCATAAGCTCCTTGTGCCACAAGGATGCCGTGATTTTCAGCGATGCGCTCAACCATGCCAGCATCATTGACGGTTGCCGTCTGGCGCGCGGGCAGACTGTGGTTTACGCCCACAATGACCTGGACGACCTGCTGCGGCGGGTTCGTGAGATCCGGCCCCGCCAGGGCTTTATTGTCACCGACAGTGTGTTCAGTATGGACGGCGACCTGGCGCGTCTGCCAGAGCTGGCGGACATGGCCCGGGAGTATGGCCTGACCCTTGTGGTTGACGACGCGCACGCCACAGGTGTGCTTGGAGCCACGGGGCGCGGTTCTCTGGAGCATTTTGGTCTGAGCCATGAAGACGTGCCTGTGGTTACGGGCACGTTGAGCAAGGCGGTTCCCAGTGAAGGAGGCTTTGTGTGCGGAAGCAGGGATTTGTGTGATCTGATCCGCAATACGGCGCGCTCCTTCATTTTTACCACAGCCCCGTCACCGTCCACGGTGGCCGCGGCTGTGGCGGGGCTTGCGTATATAGCCGCTCACCCGGAACTGGTGGAGCAACTACAGGGTAATGTGGCGTATTTTGTGGAAAGGCTGAACAGAACTGGCATGGATATCCATGGGCAGAGCCCTATTGTACCCATCATGGTGGGTGACGAGGCAAAGGCCGCCCAAGCGGCCGAGGCTTTGCTGGCCCTGGGGGTTTTTGCGCCCTGTATACGCTATCCCACCGTGCCCAGGGGGATGGCGCGGTTGCGGCTGACAGTTATGGCCACCCATACCAGGGAGGATCTGGACTACGCCGCCACCTGCCTGAAAAAGGCGCTTGCCGCCGTGTAGGGCTGTTTTTTTACGGCTTTTCTGTTTAAACGCTGGCTCCCTGCCCGCCCGCCCGCGGTTTTCTTTCAGAACAGGAATCATTTTGCTTTAGCCGCCGCATGGCGTTCAGGTTGGCCAGAACCCCCTCAATGCTGACAACCTTGTTCCTGCCGCTTTTTTTGGCCGCGTAAAGAAACTTGTCTGCCCTTTTTACGGCGCTTTCAAAAACGGAATTCAGGCTTTTTTGCGGGTTGCCGAAGCTGACGCTGTTTACCCCAAAGCTGGCTGTCACGGGCACCGTGTGCCCGTCATAGACTATGCGGGATTCATTAAGTTTCTGCCGTAGCTGTTCCGCAACGCAGATTCCCCGTTGAATCTCGGTATGGGGCAGCAGCAAAAGAAATTCCTCGCCGCCATATCTACAGCAGATGTCTTCTCCACGTAAACGGGAGAGCAAAAGCCGCGCCGTCTGGCGCAGCACTTCGTCGCCGCAGGCATGACCCCATGTGTCATTGATTGTTTTAAAGTAGTCGATATCCACCATGATGATGACGGCCTGGGAGCATCTTTCGGCGTGCTCCTGCAGGGCGTCCAAGGCCTGGTTGGTAAAGGCGCGGCGGTTCAGCAGGCCCGTCAGCGCGTCACGGTTGGACATCTCCTTGTACTCTGTGGACAGGGAGGTGAGCCTGGTGACGCTTTTATCCAGCTCTTCGGCCATAGTGTTGAAGGCCGTAGAAAAATCGCCAAGAAAATTCACGCGGTGTTGATAGTCGCCTCTGGCGATACAGCGCGCCTGCCATGTCATGTGGCGCAAATCTGCCTGAAGAGACTTGAGGGAGCCGATGACGTAGCCCCTTTCAGGACAAATGGAATCCAGTTTGCCTTTGCTGAGGGCGTTTGCCATGTTGCGTATGCTAAAAAGCAGAGAAGATAATTTTTCAATGCCTGCTACATCGCGAATATTTTCTGGGATGCTGCTGCATTCGATGGTGTTGCGGCTTAAAATGGCCTGGACATAATTTATAACATCTTCTGCTTGCGAGCTGCCTTCACGGGCTGCGAAGTTGTCAGTGTCTTTTTCATGAGGCATAGGTCATCACCTCGTGGATGTTACGTAAAACAACTTTTGGGCATGTCATGGTAGGCAATGAGCAGATACTTCGCGCTGCTATAGGGCCTGGCGCGCCACGCATAAGAGGTAAAAATATCAAACTGTGGCTTTTCAAGCAAGAAGACAAGTACTTCCTTGGTGTTCGGTGGGTTATGATTTATCTATATTTTATCTGTAAGTAAAGTGTTTCATTTCAAAATCTGATGGCACCGGATACTGCTAATGGATAAAAACAGTCATATTTGAGATTTTTTTATCGCTGGGCAGAAGTTATTTACATTCTTTCCTTTCTAATTGTAGCTACTCACACTACGTGGCGATGCCCCTATTCATGTGAGCAGGCAGGACCGCCCACGCCGCAATCAATAGTATCAGCCCACGCAACCCACATTTTACACACCGCGAACAAACTATTTTATACTATAAGATGAGTGCCTTATGCCCCGGCAAAGGCAGTTGTCTTTTTACGTATGCAATGCGCGGATCCTTCATATGGCGAGACAACAAATGAGACAAACTTTATTAATGCTGGGCACGTTGCTGCTTCTGGCATGCGCCTCAACTTCCGTTGCCAGCGTAAGGTGGACTGGTGAAAGTTTTTCTTCTTTCGTGCGGTATGCCGCACCCTTTAATGACAGAACCGTGCCGGGTCTGCCGGGTGTTGTCAGCCTGGGGGAGCATGGCGGGCCCCTCATTGTTCACCAAAGCCCTGCGCAGCCCAAGGCGGTTGTCGTGTCATCATCTGACAGTGCGCACAGCTTTGCCCCCAGGGGGGGCGAAGTACGCGGTGAAGGCGCACAGGGGCATGAGGGCACAGCCGGGGGGGTGCCTGCCCAGCAGCGCGGCCCCGCCAGCCAGCAGCAGCCTGCGTTTCAGGTCTTCAACGAAGACTGGTTTTTGCGGCCTTATGGATCAGTTTTTGGTCAGCTTGATCAGAGGCCGGGGCCTGTGTACTGGCTTGGCCCCTTGGGCGCTATCCCCAGTCAGGATTCAGAAATGCTGCATGATACTGGCTGGGGTGAAAGCATTGTCGCGCTGTTGTCCCTTGATGTGGGGGGGGGCTTGCCCGACAGGCATCTGCCCGGCGGGGAGTCCGAGGGGCTGGACTCTTTGACCGAAAGTGTCTTTACCGTTGCTGATCTGGCGGCGGTGGTTCTTGCCTCCGGTATTTTGCTGGCAGCAGGTTACTGTGTGAGCAATAAAACGGTTACGGCAAAAATGCAGAGCGCGCGTGACTGTGATGCGCTCACCGGCTTGAATACCCTGGATAAATTCAAGGATGAGTGCGCCACGCATCTGGAGCAACATGATAGGCATTCGCATGCCATCATACGGTTTGATATAAGCAAATTTAAAATCATCAACGATAAATTTGGTTTTGCTGTCGGTGACAAGCTGCTTCGAGTGTGTGGGGATGCCCTGCACTCTTCGCTTACGAACTCAGAAATATGCACGAGGTGCTTTGCCGACCAGTTCGCCGCATTTGTGTGTTTTGATGGGCTGGAATCTTTGGAACAGCGTGTGCGTCAGATCGTCAATACGGTGGAGCAGTGGGGGGCAGGAAGTAATTTGCCCTGCAAAATAGAGCTGCATTGCGGTGTTTATATCGTCAATGGCGGCCAAAGTGCCGTTCATGACATCCATCAGGCGCTGGACCTTGCGGATTATGCGTTGCAGGAGGCCAAGCTGCATGGCAAAAGGCAGGTCGTGTTTTATAATGAAAGCATGCGCAAGGTTTCATTGCTGCACCAGGATTTGAAAGACAGCATTGGCCTTGCCCTTGAGAAAGGGGAGCTGCAGGTCTGGTTTCAGCCCAAGGTGGACATGCTCACCAATGCTATCATTGGCAGCGAAGCCCTGGCGCGCTGGTACCACCCAACGCATGGCCTGCTTTTGCCTGGCGCGTTCATTCCGCTGTTTGAGCACAGTGGTGATGTGCTGCGGGTGGACTTTTATATTTTTGAGCAGGTATGCAGGGCTCTCCAGCGCTGGGCAAACTCTGGAGTCAGGGTGTCCACCGTGTCGTGCAACTTTTCCAGCCTGCATTTTGACCGCCCGGAATTCAGCCGTAAACTTGTGGAGATAGCCTCCCGCTACTCCGTCCCGCACGGACTGCTGGAAGTGGAAATAACCGAGAGCACCATGCTGCGTAACCCTGAAGCCGCAAACATACAGATCAAGCAGCTGAAAGGTCTCGGTTTCAGGACGACCATTGATGATTTTGGTTCGGGCTACTCATCCCTTGGTCTGCTGCAACTCTTTGCCGCTGATGTCATTAAATTTGACCGAAGTTTTGTGAAGAGAAACCTGGCGGGAAAAAGAGCTCAAATAGTACTGGGAAGCATGATAGAGTTGACAAAACTGCTGGGCATGAGCGCTATTTGTGAAGGAATAGAGACGGAAGAGCAGGCACAGATTCTCATGCGGCAAGGTTGTTATAACGCGCAGGGCTATTACTATGCCAAGCCAATGCCAGCTGACGAAATTGAAAGGCTGCTCAAGGCGGGGCGGGTTTTTCCCAAAAGTTCAGGATGTCCTGGTGGCGGTACTATGAAGGTTGCTGTGGGCGGCCTGGGGGCTCACGGGGTATAATAAGGCCACGGCAGGTTGCCCCCTGCCAGTGGCTGGCTATTGGCCCTGAACCGAATGCTGTGCTTTGCGGTCATAATGTCCGTCTGCAAAGAATAGCATTCGTGTCTCTGCTACACGAGTTTTTTACTGTCCATTGGCCTGCCGTCCATTGCACTTCTGACAATGGAAAAAAAGAAATCTTGCATCATGCAGCCGGATGTACTTTTGATCTGGCTGTTGGGCCGGATGTCGCTGTGAGATTCGCTCGGGTGCAGATATTGCGCCCCAAGGCCACTACGGATCCAGTCCGGGTTGATTCCCTGTTTTTGCAAAAGCTTCAGCAGCCATTCGGCCGGGATCGCCATACGCTTCTTGGCGTCCGAAATGCATGACTGTGACACACCAAGAAATTTTGCAAGGTCTTGTTGCGTCTTGCACCCAGTAACCGTTTTTATACGTTCCATTGCGAGGGAGTAGTCAAAAAAGTTGTTGTCCATCATTGTTTGCTCCTGATCTTATGCCCAGCTATCCGTGGCATGAGTACTTTCTTCTACAAAAGGGTGCTTGGCCAGACGTGCTTGCGGCACCTCCCCCATAGGGCCTGACTCTTTTGTATTTTATATGGATACATTCACAGGAATGGTAATCAGCAGGGCCGTATACCCCCAGTGCGTGGCCCTGCCTCGGCGACAATCTGGGGTCTCCACAAAAGGAGTAGAAGTGGGCGACTGTAGTCCCTCCCCGAAAAAGAAGGGGTAGACCAGACATCAACTGCGTTTTCGCATACGTGGTAAATATAAAAACATATAACCACTATTAGATATCTACATCTGCGCACAACCGTTGTGCGATTTCAGCCTGTAAAGGGGCTGTTTGATGTTTAAAATAGGCCATTCGATAATAAAAAGAGGATCAGAATCTTTCTTCTGACAGAATAAAGGTATTTTCTTCTGTAAGTCAAATGGTTTTATTCTTATACATCTAAGTGAAAGTATCTATAAATCAGTTTGTGCAATTGAAGTTGTTGGGCGTCAGATCAAAGATGTACTTTTGATAAATATGCAGATGCGCGCAAACTTTCATTGTGAGATGTTCTGGGGGCGTGGGTTTTATCGTTTTGGCGTGCAGCACATGGTATGGCGAGGGCCGATAGTGAGGCTTTCTAATTGCTTTTTGTGCGCATAATCTCTGATACGATTGCGGGACAAAAACTGAGGAAATGCCGGTTTTTATTTTTTTGCTTTTTACAGATGGGTATTAGTATCAAATTGTCGAATGAAAGCCTCTGATTGAAAAATGTTGCTTGTAATCTTCAATGAATTTAGCCTGATAGGGTTGCTGGTCTGAAAAGGTGAAATCGAAAGACCGAAGTGTTCTATACGATGTGTGAACTGGCTGACTATTCTGAAGCCTGATTACATTGACAGGATGTGCACTTTGCAGGTTAATATTATTTGTGGTGTGTAATGCATGGTGTCGTCTGTTTAATAAAATTTTTATTATACTAAATTATAATATACATTGTTGTAATATATAAATGTGTAGAAAATGGCGAATATTTTTTCTTCAATGTGTTGATGATTGATTGATTTTAATGTCTTGGGTAGAGAAAACGCTTGTGGTGCATAAAGCAAAACCATTATTAACGGCCACCCCCCCCAGTGCCGGGGGCTGACCATTTTGTCCCTCAGGGCGCGTTGCCATTGACTATGCCGACATGCCCCATGTGTTGACACTCTTCATACAGCGTCTATTCTCTTGATGCCTGCGGGCACAGGTTTGCCAGCCATCGGCTGTGGGCGGGCCGGCAGTCGGACCGCTGTAAGGAGTGGCAGAAAGGCCTGGCTGCCCTGGTCTGCGCAAGTGGGGGTAACTGCAAAGGAGGGTGGATGAAATTCAGCAATATCAACCTGCTTGAAGAGCTCGCGCGGCCAGAGCTTGCACCCTTGCTGTCTGCCTTTCATGAAAGGCGCTATGCCAGGCAGGCCATCGTTTTTTCCCCCCAGTACGACGACGACCTTGCGGAACAGGAAACGCAAAAACCCCGGGAAGACAATTTTGTTTTCATCGTCAAATCCGGGCTGGTGCGCATATATCTTTCTTACGGTGACCGCGAATTTACCATAGCCCTGCTCAAACCGGGCGATCTCTATGTGAGCCATTCAAACGCCTTTGTGCAGGTGCTCGAAGACGCCGTTCTTCTGCTGCTTGATACGCCCACTTTCAACCGGTGCATGATGACCATACCCGAATTTACCGTGTCCATTGTGCGTGTGCTGGGCGGTATGTTGAAAAGCTCTTTCAGCATTATTGACGGTCTCGCCCTGCGCGATGTGACCGTAAGGCTGGCACGGCTCTTGATCGACCTTGCCCACGAAAATGATGACAATTCGCAGGAGCGGCTCATCCGGCTGCCCCTTTCTGGCGAAATGCTGGCACAAACGCTCGGCACGTCACGCCAGACCATCTCCACCCTGCTGACCGACTTTACCCGCCTGGGGATTCTGCAAAAAGAGCAGCGCGGCCTGTACCGCATTCTGGACGAGAACCGGCTGCGCGAACTGCTGCATTAGAGTTTTACTCCTGAAAATATTGGAATTGGGGGCGGTGAGCCGGTGCAGGCGCAGGCGACCAGTATGGCGCGGCCTGCGTGTGCACCGCACTGGTTTGCGCTACTCGATTTTGCGCTACGCGAGCCTGCTTCCCGGCCATGCTAAGGCTCGCCATTTATTGCTGTTGGTGTGACGTGCCCACTTTTTGGGGGCGGGTTTGTCCTTTTGTCGGGTAGCTGACAGACGAATTCCTTGCGGATTGCTATGTTGGTATCAAATGCATGCACCAGCGTGTGTGCCCTGCCTGAAGGCAGCAACACTCAGCGTGAGCGAGGACGTTATGAAAGACAAACTGGCCGACATCAACGAAATGTCCATTTGGGAAGACGCCATGCGCATGTTGGAAAAGGCGCGCAAAGACGGCGTTGAAACCGCATGGGACAGGCTCGCGCAGCAGACACCGCACTGCCGGTTTTGCGAACTTGGTACAACCTGTCGCAACTGTGTCATGGGGCCGTGCCGCATCAGTGCCAAGGCCGAACCCGGCGGCAAGCTTTCGCGCGGGGTGTGCGGCGCGGATGCGGACGTGATTGTGGCGCGTAACTTCGGGCGTTTTATTGCTGGCGGTTCTGCCGGGCATTCCGATCATGGCCGTGACGTTATCGAGACCCTTGAATCCGTGGTGGAAGGCAAGGCCGCCGACTATCAGATACGTGATGCCGCCAAACTGTTGCGCATCGCGGCAGAGCTGGGCATCGCCGTTGAGGGCCGCGGCATGAATGACGTGGCCGCCGATGTGGTGGACGCCTGTTACAGCGACTTTGGCAGCAGACGCAAAGCAGTGAACTTTGTGTCGCGTGTTCCTGCCAGGCGCAGGGAAATTTGGGATACGCTGGGTATCACGCCGCGCGGTGTTGACCGCGAAATTGCCGAAATGATGCACCGTACCCACATGGGCTGCGATAATGACGCCCCCAACACCTTGCTGCACGCGGCTCGCTGCGCGTTGTCCGACGGTTGGGCCGGATCAATGATCGCCACTGAACTGTGCGACATTCTCTTTGGCACACCCACTCCGCGCACGTCCACGGTGAACCTTGGCGTCATCAAAAAAGAAACCGTCAACATCCTGGTACACGGGCACAATCCCGTGGTTTCAGAGATGATACTTGTGGCCGCGCGCGAACCAGAAATGGTCAGTCTGGCAAAAAAAGCCGGGGCCGAGGGCATCACCGTGGCCGGACTGTGCTGTACGGGTAATGAACTGCTCATGCGTCAGGGCATCCCTATGGCGGGCAACCACCTCATGACCGAGCTGGCCATTGTGACCGGCGCGGTGGAAGCTGTGGTGGTGGACTACCAGTGCATCATGCCGAGCCTTGTGCAGATTTCGGCCTGCTACCACACCCGCTTCATCGACACTGCCGCCAAGGCCCGCTTTACCGGGGCCATTCACATGAACTTCACACCCGAAAACGCCCGCGAAGAGGCTCACAAAATTTTGCGCATGGCCATTGATGCCTTTGCCGAGCGTGACCCCGGCCGGGTGGATATTCCCGTTGAGCCGGTGGACATCATGACCGGATTTTCCAATGAGGCCATTATCGCAGCCCTGGGCGGGTCGCTGGAACCGCTGCTGGACGCCGTCAAAGTCGGAACCGTGCGCGGCTTCGCGGCGGTGGTGGGCTGCAATAATCCCAAGATCAAGCAGGATTCGGCCAATGTGGGCATTATTAAAGAACTCATCAAGAACGACATCATGGTGCTTGTCACAGGCTGCGTAACGACGGCCGCGGGCAAGGCCGGGCTGCTGATGCCCGAAGGGGCGGAAATGGCCGGGCCGGGGCTGCGTAGTCTGTGCGGCGCCCTGGGCATACCGCCCGTGCTTCATATGGGCAGCTGCGTGGACAATGCCCGCATCCTGCATCTGTGTGCGCTTATTGCCAACAGCCTTGGCGTGGATATTTCGGATCTGCCCGTGGTGGCTTCAGCACCCGAGTGGTACTCAGAAAAGGCGGCAGCCATTGGTCTGTATGCCGTTGCCAGCGGTGTGTACACGCACTTGGGTTTGCCGCCCAACATTCTGGGGTCGGCACTGGTGACGGATATCGCACTCAGCGGTCTTGAAGGTCTGGTGGGCGCATCCTTTGTGGTTGAACCTGACCCGGTGAAGGCGGCGGAACTGCTGAACCAGCGCATCACAAACAAGCGTCTGGCGCTTGGTCTGAACGCGTAATGTAAAAAAATTCTGGCCGTGCGGCGGGGTGTCGAGCTTTTGCCGCGCGGTCAGAACATCTGTTCACGCAGCCCAGAGTGATTGTAAGCCGATGTGCTTCAGGAGTTGTTATGAAGATTGCAGTTTCTGGCAAAGGTGGCGTGGGCAAGACCACCATGACAGCCTGGCTTGGCGACTATCTTGCGCGGCAGGGGCATAACGTGTGGCTGGTGGATGCGGACACGGCCCTGTCCCTTGGTCAGGCCTGCGGCCTGGACATGGCAGAAATGCCCACTGCCCTGAGCCAGCGGCCCGACCTTGTGCAGGAGCGCATCCGGCCTGCGGGGCAGGGCGGCATGATGATGCTGAACCCGCATGTCAGCGATTTGCCCGAGGTTCTTTCCGCCCCGCTGAAGGTCTGCGGGCCGCCGCTGGGTGACAGGGCCATGGGCGAAAAACGCCTGCTGGTTATGGGGGCCGTTACTTCGGCCAATGGCGGTTGCGCCTGCGAAGCCAGCGCCCTGCTCAAGGCCTTGCTGGCCCATCTGGTGCTGGAGCGAAACGACTGGGTTCTGGTGGATATGGAAGCCGGGGTGGAGCATCTTGGCCGGGGCACTGTGGCCCATGTGGACCACCTGCTCGTGGTTTCGGAGCCGAGCATGCGCTCGCTGCAAACAGCCGGGCAGGTGGCGCGCATGGCTGCCGATCTGGGCCTGAAAAAACAGACCTTGATTCTGAACCGGGCCAGCACCGGGCAAGCCGACAACCTTCCCGCTCTGGAAAACCTGCCGAACCACTGTGTGCGCCTGCCTGTCATAGATCAGTTGCGTGAAAAGCAGTTGCACTCTGCCAGCGTTCTGGGGTTGGACCTCGCCGCCCAGGGCGAACTGGACGCGTTTATGAAAAACCTGCTGTGCCAGCTTGGACGGTAGGGACAGAAGCGGTTCGTGAAACGGGACCAGGAGCTAAGGTGGATGTACGAAGCCAAAGGAGGCTTTTGATGTCCAAATCGAGAAGGAAGTTCACCGCCGAGTTCAAGGCACGCATCTCAATGGCTGGCCGAGGCCGCTATGCCCCCGTCTTTGGTGTAGAGCCGGATTGCACAAGAATGAATCTTGGTATAGGCATAATATGCCTAAATTTTAGGCTTTTTCGTAAAAAGCGTGAACATCATAATTGTGGCTTATTGCAGGGGGCAGAGGGCAGCATCACGCATGAAATCACGCATGAAACCTAGGCACACCATAAATTTGAATAAAAAAGAGCTGGCTACTTTCGTAACCAGCTCAATTTATTTACTTATGGCGGAGAGGGTGGGATCAATACACACAGATATTATACTGAATTTTATAATTTAATTAAAATATCTAAATTGCGGTGTCCGGTTTAATATCCGAATTTTTTCCAGTCTCAAGTGCAGTCATATAGTTGCATATCTCAAGCTGATCCTTATCCTGCAACCCAACAAACAACCCGCAAGGAAGAGACCGTGTGCCAACTATTACAAGAAGTAAATGCGATAACACATGCAAAGAATTAATAAAAACACTCTTTATCGTCACCAAGTCAGTAGCAGAAGGACTAGGAATTTCTTCTGGATGTGAATGCCAGTCACCTACATAATGGTATCCATCCTTAAACATTGAGTAAATGACAGTTTGCTCTATCGTCCTGTCTGGCTGAAACAGCAGTCTCTTAGATTTTCCCAATACTGGTGATTGTGTAATTTTTTTTATAACAACAGCACTGCTACCAAATTGTGCAAAAAGCTGCCCACCAACTTCACATTCCAAACTAGTATGTGCGCCTAAGTAGCTCACTACAGAATCATCAAATTCAACAACGATATCAGAAACTGCCCCCTTAAACATCAAGGCCATTCCAAACCTCACATGATGCATCATGAACCCAATCCCCTTTCACTACCGCAGCCTCTGATAAATTGCCATACTTTGCGACAAACCACTCAGAGACTTTCCCACCTCCTCTAGCCACTATTTCTGCATTT
>JAQVZK010000292.1 GCA_028708195.1 Desulfovibrio sp. | reverse complement strand
CAGTCCGGTACCTTTTGTGAGACCCGGCAGGCCAAGTTTGAGCAAGGGCAGGTCCGGGTCCACAGTGTTCCAGTGGCAGGGCTGGTGGTATGCTATACTTGCGGGGGCCTGCCCGCTGGTCTGTACGCGCGGTTTTACCAGCAAGGCAGAGAGGCCCTGGCACTTCTTTTGCCACTCTTTGCCTTCTTCTTCAGGCAGATGGGCAGCGTAGTCATCAAGGCTGTGCTTGCAGGACGCACAAAATGTGGCCACCAGTGGTTTGCCCAGTGAGCGCCAGAAATCCAGATTCTGATTACGTGCGTTTTCCTGCGCCTTGTACTGCCCGGCATGGTGCAGGGTGCCACCGCAGCAGGTGAAGCCAGCGGCATCAAGCACATCATATCCCCAGACCCGCAGCAGCTTTTCTGTTTTTTCTATCCAGCGTGGCCGCACATTCTTTGCTGTGCACCCGCTGAACAGAACAACTGGCCTACCCGCTACATTTTCGTGCGGCCCAAGCACCATCCAGGGGCTACAGGCGGGCATATCCACAAGAGCACGGGCAGTTTCAAGCAGGGGACGCAGATTGCCGGGCAGCATGGCCTCTGGAGCGAGCATGGCTATCTTGCCAGCCAAGGGCCAAAGGGGACCGGCTTTGCGGATCCAGACGTCCCATAGAGCCTGCGTCCAGTGGGGTTTTTTGGCGCGGGCATCGGCAAGAAGATCGGCAGTGGAAAGTTTACGCGCGCAGGCACGCTGGCAACGGCCGCACCCGGCACACATGCGCGCAAGATCGCGTATGGTGTCCCAGGAAAGAGCGTCTTTCTCTCCGCCGCCGTATGTGTCGTCAAGGGGTTCCATGAGCAGGCGTTTGGCCTTTGGCGCGTACTCCTCACGCTTGAAGAGTTCATACACCGGGCAAACATTCAAACATTCGCCACACTGCGTGCAGCCTCGTTTCATCTTAATACCCTTTGCCGGGGTTGAGGATGCCCCTGGGATCAAAAACCCGCCGCACGGCGCGCATCAGGGCGTGTTCGTCCTTGCCGAGCTGCTTGCCCACATCCTTGAGGCAGCCTGCCCCGTGCTCGCCAGAAAGGCTGCCGCCAAATTCCAGCGCGGCCGCATCCAGCTCGTGGTGCGTCTTTTCGGTACGCCGGGTATCGTCTGGATCAGAGGCATCATAGTGAAGATTTGCGTGAATATTGCCGTCGCCCGCATGGCCAAAAGCAATGAGGCGCTTGCCGTTGGATGCGGCTATTTCTTCAAAGCGTCGTACGGCCCTGAGAATGGAACCACGGGGAACGGCCATGTCGCCGCCGATTCGGTCTGGCCCAAGAATATAGGAGGCCGCCGAAACTCTGCGGCGGTACGCCCATATCTTGTCCTCTTCATCCTTGCCAACGCCTTCCATACGCCACAGAGCATCATGAAGCTGCCGCGAAAGGCGGGCATTTTCAAAGGGAACAGTATCATTGCTGCCATCTACCTGAAAAAGCAGCAGGGATTTGACCGTATCCGGCCAGGGCACGCTGTCGGTTTTCGTCAGAATTTCCAGCACGGTCTCGTTCATAAATTCGACAGCGCAGGGCAAAATGCCCGCGGCAAATACTTTGCCCATAGAGGCAAGGGCCGCGTCCAGCGAGGGGTAGCCCACAAGCACGGAGGCCGAAGCCTCGGGTTTTGGAATGAGCTTCAAGGTGAGCTTGGTGATGATGCCAAGCGAGCCCTCACTGCCTACAAACAGGCGGCCAAGGTCAAGGCCGATAACATCCTTGTGTGCACGGCCGCCAAAACGCAGCAGCTTGCCGCCAGGCAGCACAGCTTCAACGCCGATGACGTAATCTCTGGTGACACCGTATTTAACGGCACGCAGGCCGCCAGCACAGGTCGCCACATTGCCGCCCACACTGGTGGCCTTGGCACTGGCAGGGTCCGGCGGGCACAGCATACCCAGTTTTTCGCACTCCATCTGTAGCTTGGATGTGCTGACGCCAGGCTCAACCTCGGCCACAAAATCTTCGTGGGATATATGCAGAATCCTGTCCAGCCCAAGGGTTGAAACCACAATGCCGGGAACAGTGGGCACACAGCCGCCAGACAGGCTTGTGCCCCGCCCACGCGTGTGCACGGCGATGTTTTCAGTTTCAGCCCAACACATGAACGCACACACCTGATCGGTAGTCACAGGGCGCACCATAGCCAGCACCGTGCCGACCTTCAAACTGGCGTCAGAGGCATAAACACGCAGCACTTCGGGGTCAAAAGCCACGCCGTCCACGAACAGATCAACAAGAAATTTTTTTTGCGCAGGCGAAAGTGACGTCGTGTGCGTGTCTGACATGGAGCCTCTTCGTTAAGTGAATTGTGTAAATTTACCCATGCGAGCAGCATCGCAATTATTTTGAATTATCATCAATATTTTTAAGGTCCGCAATGCGAACTCTATTTCTTCCTTCTTCTTTAGCCATATACAATGCAATATCAGCAAGTTTTATGGCGTGATCCTGCAATTCACTACAACTATACCTGTCTGTCCAGGCTGCCAGTAAACCTGCAATACCAAGGCTGGCTTGCAAGACTATTTTTCTTCCGTCTTCAAGCGTCAGTGGTGTACTTTCTATGGTAGTCCTGATCCTTTCAGCGGTCACATATCCCTGCTCCAGATCGGCATCGCAAAAAAGGAAAATAAATTCTTCCCCACCGTATCGGCCCATAATATCGGATTTTCGTAAACAGCCTTGAGCCTGTTCTGCAACAAACTTCAAGGCGTGGTCACCCGCAACATGACCGTATGTATCATTAACAACTTTAAAAAAGTCAATATCAAGCAAGCAAAAACAACATCCATTACGCAATTCGAATGAATTACTAATCTTTTTTGGAGCCAAAGCAAAAAATGAACGGCGATTAAGAACACCCGTCAGGGGGTCATACTGCGCAAGGTATTTAAATTCAGCTTCGCTTTTTTTCAATTTTTGCAAGGTTTCGCTACGGCGCCTCACTTCAGCCTGAAGAGAAACGGCAAGGTTTGTTAACGCCTCTTCTTTTTGCTGCAATGCCTGGATGGTTGTTTCCAACTGTACAACCATCCTGTTAAAAGAAGAGGAAAAATCTCCCATAAAATCCATCCGTTGGGTGTAGTCTCCTCTTTCAACCTGTTGCACCTTCCAGGCCATGTGGCGTAGGTTGGCCTGTAAAGCCTTGCATGACCCAGCCACAACACCGCGCATGGATAGTTGTTGTGAGAGATCACCGCGAGCGAATGACGCCATAATCTCGCGCAGATTTAATATTTTTTAATGAAATTTAATAAATTCGGCGTGTTCAAAAAATCACTCAGGAA
>JAQVZK010000291.1 GCA_028708195.1 Desulfovibrio sp. | reverse complement strand
GGACTATTTTCTTATTCCCACAGCCGAAGTGCCGCTGAGCAACCTGCACGCTGGCGAAGTGCTGGACGAGGCCGATTTGGCCCGCGCCTACTGTGCCGCCTCCCCCTGTTTCCGCTCTGAGGCGGGCAGTGCGGGCAAGGATACGCGCGGCATGATACGCATGCACCAGTTCACCATGGTTGAAATGGTACGCTTTGCCCACCACGAAGACAGCTTCAACCAGCTTGAACTCATGCGCGGCCACGCCTGCGCCCTGCTGGAACTGCTGGAGCTGCCCTACCGTGTCATTACCCTGTGCACTGGCGACATGGGCTTTTCTTCTGCCAAAACCTATGATGTGGAAGTGTGGATGCCCGCGCAGAAAACCTACCGGGAAATATCGTCCTGCTCCAACTGCACGGATTTTCAGGCCCGCCGGGCAGATATTCGCTTCAAGCCCAAGGGTGGCAAGACGGCCTTTGTGCACACGCTGAACGGTTCCGGCCTGCCTACAGGCCGTACCACCGCCGCCATACTGGAAAACTGCCAGCAAAAAGACGGCAGTGTTGTCTTGCCCAAGGCGCTGGTGCCCTATATGGATGGGATGGAAGCTATCGAACCGCGATAGGACGCTGCAAAAGCAGTATTTATTGATTGCAGAACGGCTTTTTTCACGAAGGGAGGGTACTTTTACAGTGCCTGGCTGGAGTGGGAAAAGCCGTTTTTTTGTTTTTGATGCCATTTTTAGAGGGGAAAGAGAGGATTCGCTTGTGGGTGTGGGGGAGGCGACCCTTTTACAAAAGGGTCGCCTCCCCCGCAAAGCAATCCAACCAATACCCTTAGAAAACTTTTTTGAGCAAATTTATGGACATGTGTTTGAGCTTGCCTTCGGTAAAAGCCACAAAAGTCCTGAAATGCGGCGTAACATTGTGTTCGTCTATGGCCTGTTGCGAAGCCCAGGTTTCAATGACGAAAAAACGGTACACATTGGACAGGTCTTGAGTCAGTTCATAGCTTATATTGCCAGCCTCGCCCCTGCTGCCGTCCACCAGGGCCTGCAGTACGGGCATGAGTGCGTCCCGGTGCTCGGGCAGCACTTCCATTTCAGCGACAATGCGTATTTCGCTCATTGGCGTTCTTCCTTGTTATTGAATCCGGTGCCTTCGGATTTTTTCTTTCGTTCCAGCCCTTCGGCCACCGCCTGGGCCAGTCCGCCCAGGGATGTTTCCTTGTAGCGGGACTGCAGGTCAAGCCCTGTGCGGTACATGACCTCAACAATGGCGTCCAGCGATATAACGCGTTGTCGCCCGTCTTCCTGGCGGGAAAGCTGTGCGCAGTTGACCGCGCGTTCTGCCGCGACCCCGTTGCGCTCGATGCAGGGCACCTGCACAAGCCCACCCACAGGGTCGCAGGTCAGACCCAGATTGTGCTCCATGCCTATTTCTGCGGCCACTTCCACCTGCTTCACGTTGCCGCCGGTTACCGCGCAGTAGGCACCCGCCGCCATAGAGCAGGCCACGCCCACCTCACCCTGACAGCCCACCTCCGCACCGGAAATGGAAGCATTTGTCTTGAAGAAAAGGCCAATGGCCCCGGCTGTGAGCAGAAAATCCAGTGCGCCTTCTTCCGTGGCATGGGGGTAGAAGTTCTGGTAATAGGTCAACACTGCGGGCACAACGCCGGCGGCTCCGTTGGTGGGCGCTGTGACCACGCGCCCGCCGGAGGCGTTTTCCTCCGCCACGGCAAAGGCGTAAAGCGTCGGCCACAGGCTGAGGTCACGGCGGCCTTGGGCCTGAAGCGCGCTGACCTTGCGCAGCAAATTGGGCGCGCGGCGGCGCACGTTGTAACCGCCGGGCAACACGCCGTCGGTGTAGCACCCACGCTCCACCGAATCCCGCATGACATCCATGATGGCCTGGGCGCGGCGGCGCACCTCGCTCGCTGTATGCCAAAAGCCTTCATTTTCCATAACGATCTGAGCCACGGTCTTGTTTTCGCGCTCGCAAATGGCAAAGAGCTCGCTGGCGGTTTTGTACGGATGCGGCGGCACGGGCCAGGTTTCTGGCTCGCGGTCAAAGTCCGCATCTGTGCGGATAAAACCGCCGCCGATGGAGTAATAGATGCGGGTGTACAGCTCCGTGCCGTCCTGGGCGTATGCTGTAAGCTTCATGGCGTTGGAGTGACGGGGCAAGAACAGGCCCTTGTGCAGGATCATGTCGCGCTCATAGACAAAGGGGATGGTTTGCGCGCAAATGAGCACAAGGTCTGCGTTATTTTTAAGTTCTGCCGTGCGCCGGGCCAGTTGGGCGGTATCAACCGAGGCAGGCTCTTCGCCTTCAAGGCCGCCGAGGATGGCACCGGTGGTACCGTGCCCCTCGCCCGTGAGCGCCAGAGAGCCAAAAAGGTCCACGGTAACGCGCCCGACCAGGGGCAAAAGCCCCAGAACCGCGAGCTCACCCGCAAAAGCCTTGCCCGCCACCATCGGCCCCACAGTGTGTGAACTGGACGGCCCGATGCCTATTTTGAACAGGTCAAAAACGCTGAGCATGACACCCCCTCAAGCAAAGATACAGTGGCCCCGCGCCATATGGGCAGAACCACCTATCTCTTTGTGGCACAGTACCGCACACCACGCAACGGCCAGAACGGCACGCTGCCTTGGGCGCTGCAAGCCGCAGTCAAGAGCCTACTTCAGCCTGGTGACAAAATCGTGCAGGCAGGTCACAGCCCTCACCGTGAAGCGTTCGCACAAATGCGGGGGATCGTCTTTGTGAAAGCCGCCGGGGCGCAGGTCACTGCAAACCATACTGCCGAAATTTCTTTTGAAAACATCGGCATAGCGCGCGCAGATATCCATTGTTTCTTCATCAGTTTTACCAAGGCTCGCACCGTAAAGACCAAGAAAGAGCAGCCCCCCCTCCATCAGACCGCACTGGCCGCCCTTGCCCGCGGCCCCGTGGCAGCCCACGGTGGCCTGAAACAGCAGGGGGTGCACAGGCAGTCCGCTCAACTGCTCAAGGCAGTACAGGGTCGTCTGGGCGCAATTGGCGTTTTTGTCCCAGTAGCAGTGGTGAACCATTTTCAAAATACGTTCTTGAGTGCCCATTGTCATACGTGTACCCCCAGCAACTTTTTCCAGCGTGGCAGGGCCGGGTCCAAATCCAGATAGTTGGCCGGCAGTTGCAGGGGGGCGGCAGCGGCCAGAGCCTGGGCCACATCCTCCACGCTGCCCGTGCGGGGCAGATGGGGCACGTCCTGCAACGGACAAAGATCAAAGTCGACCACAGGCAGCATGCTCATTACCGCCAATCCCTTCAGGGCAGCCTCAAGGGCAACGGTTGTGGAGTTGGAAGACCATACCACAA
>JAQVZK010000290.1 GCA_028708195.1 Desulfovibrio sp. | reverse complement strand
GGGAATGTGGTATGGATTTACCCCCGCACGGGGCATACGGGCCGCACGGGGTGCGGGGTTTGTGCGGTTTGTCTATACTTGGAGGTACCCCCGCATGGGGGGCATTCCGTTTTGACCAGAAGGCATACCCGGCGCGCCCTGCTGGGCCGCAGCGCCTTCAGCCATCTGCGCGAGAGCGCGCAACTGATGCATGCTCTGGTCCAAAAACTGCGGGTCGCCTACATCCTGTTTCAAAAAATCGTTGATGGCGGGCATGCTGGTGATGGCCGCGTCGATTTCAGCATTGGTGCCGCGCGCGTAGGCCCCGATATTGACCATATCCTCCACCCGGCGAAACGTGCTCATATTGCGCGTAACAACGCGCCCTGCCATCACATCCTGTCTTTCGCAGATGTCTGAACGCAGACGGCTGATGGAGCGCAAGACGTCGATGGCAGGAAAATGCCCCTGGTCAGCAAGGTCGCGGGTGAGCACAATGTGGCCATCAAGAATGGAGCGCACGGCATCGGCAATGGGTTCGTTGAAGTCGTCGCCGTCAACCAGCACGGTATAGATACCCGTAATGGTTCCCTTGGCTGACCGCCCCGCCCGCTCAAGCAGTTTGGGCAGCTGGGCAAAAACCGTAGGTGTGTAACCCTTTGTGGTGGGTGGCTCGCCCACGGCAAGGCCCACTTCACGCGCAGCCATAGCAAAGCGCGTCACAGAGTCCATCATGAGCAGCACGTCCATGCTTTTATCGCGAAAATATTCTGCAACAGCTGTTGCCGCGTATGCCGCCCGCATGCGCACCAGCGGCGACTGGTCAGAAGTGGCGATAACAAGCACAGACCGGGCCATGCCCTCGGGGCCAAGGTCACGCTCCATAAACTCCACCACTTCACGGCCACGTTCGCCTATGAGCGCGATGACGTTCACGTCAGCGCGCGTATAGCGCGCCATCATGCCCATAAGTGTGGACTTGCCCACGCCAGAACCGGCCATAATGCCCACGCGCTGCCCCTTGCCAAGGGTCAGCAGGCTGTTGACAGAGCGCACACCCACGTCAAGAATATCTGTAATACGCGGTCGTTGCAGGGGACTTGGCGGGTCGGCGTAAATGGGGGCAAGCTCGGGGTGCCACTGCTGGCGGGCCACGGCGGCCCATTCCGGCACATAGGGAAGCTGCTCTTCAAGCTGGCGGGCAAAATCGGCCTTGGCATTCTCGCCCATTGGCAAGGGGGAAGAATAGAGCTCAGCGCTCACAAGCGGCCCCGCATCCAGCGGCGTGCCAAATGCGTCAAAAGCCCGCCCCAGAAGCTCCGGCCCCACGGGAAAAAACGGCGGCAGGCTTGTATTGCGAATACGGCTGCCGGGCCGGATACCCCGCATGTCGCCATAGGGCATGAAGAGCAGGTTGCCGTCGCGAAAGCCCACAACCTCTGCGGCAATGCCGTCACCGCCCTCATCGGGCAGCATGTGGCATACGGCCCCCAGGGGCGCGCGCAGGCCGCTGCCTTCAGCCACAAGGCCCACAACCTTGTTGACTTTGCCGTACAGACGGACGGGGTTGCTGGTTTGCAGCAGTTTGATGCAGGCTTGCGGGTCCAGTTTCATGACGTGCCCACGGCCTAACGGCCTTTATCCGCACCGGGCAAGAATCCGCCCTGCGAAAAAACGTCCAGATCCTCATGCTGCGCACGCTCTGCGCGGTCAATCAAATCCGCCAGGGCGGAAGGATCAAAAGTCTGAGGGGAAGCCTGTTGTGGCAGGCTGTGCCCGTCTTCTGCGTCCAGAGGAAAAAGCTCGTCTTCCAGTTCAGCCAGCGTGGGACTTTCAATCTGTGCGGCACGACGGGGCGCTACGGCATCAGCCCCCCTGGTTGCAGCCTGCGCCGGGGCGGGGGCCGGGGGCACAGCGGCGTCCGAGCCGGAGACATGCGCGGGGGCAGCCGCGGGCTCTGACTCAGGGGACGCGGCAGGGGGGGCGACCGCGGAAGCAGAAGGCGCTGCAGCGGCGGCATTTTCTTGCGGGGCCAGACCTTGGGCAGACAAATCTTGGACAGGCTGATATTCGGCAGGCTGATATTCGGCAGGCTGATATTCGGCAGGCTGATATTCGGCAGGCAGACCGTCTGTCTGCACCTGGTCAGCAGGATGCGCGCTTGCCGCAGTGGCAAAGGCGTCGTCCACAGCGTCATGACCAGAAGGACTTTGTGCGGCAACAGTGGGCGCAGACGGTATTTCGGGCGAGCCTTGCGTGCCAGGCGCCGGGGCAGAAGCATTGACAGGCGCAAGATCTGGCAAATCCGGTTCTTCAACCAGCAGCGCTTGCGTGTCGGGCACAGGCAGCTCATGGTCTTCTTGCAGCGCCAACTCGGGCGAAGCTTGAAATTCCTGATCAGGCGGGGCATCTGAAGGGTCCGCAGACGAGCCGAAAGGCGGTGCCACATGCAGAGGGTCAGCACTGCCGGCAACGGATGCCTCACCTGCGTTGCCTGGGGCATCGGGCTGGTCAGCGTAGGGCTCGGTGGACGCGTCAGCCGTTGCGGATCCGTCAACATAGGGGCCATCGGGCTGGTCAGGCGAGGCAAGATGTTCCGGCACAGGAGCCATTGCCGCAATGCGTTCAGCCTCCTGACGCACAAGCTGACTGACAGCCTCGTTACTCTGTCCGTCATCCTGCCCCGCCCCCAGAGTCAGATAGGACATTATGCCATCGACCAGTTCCGTATAATGCTCGCGGCGGCAGTCCACGCTGCCGCTGACGCTCTCGGCCAGAAGCCCGCCACGCTCCACAGACGTGTCACCGCTGACAATCCACTGCTGCAACTCTGGCACGCGCTCACGCGCAGCCATAAACATGTCGCTGACAGTGGCTTCGTCATCAGGGTGCACACGCACAGTGACCGTGGCGCGGTCTTCAAGAAGATTGAGGGCTTCAAAAACCAGAGACTGCAATATTTTTTTATGCTCTTCGTCCAGAACCCAGCCGGTACCAGCCTTGACGGCCTCCTGCATGAGCAGAACCAGTTCATCACGCCAGGACTGATTAATGGCGCTGCGCTGACTGTCCAAAGCATACAGAACAGCCCCAAGAGCCTGCCCCATTTCAGCGCGAAATTCTTTGAGTTCCTGCCCGGCCTGGTCCATGCCCGCCTGAAAACCTTCAGCATGTCCATTGTCACGCAGGTCCTGCGCTTCCTGACGCAGGGCTTGCGCCTGATCAAGTTCGGCCTGGGCTTTGTTTATCTCATCCTGCGCCTGAGCCCGCACGGTTTCGCTTTCGTGCAGGAGCCTGCGGCTCAGTTCATGAGCTTCTACCTTGGCCTCATCCAGCACTTTTTGCCGTTCTGCATAGGCAGCACCC
>JAQVZK010000289.1 GCA_028708195.1 Desulfovibrio sp. | reverse complement strand
AAGGCTCTCTATTCCGCGCGGGCGCTGGAATCTTTTTGCAATTGGCATGACGCTGCAAAGGCGGCGGGCCTGGTCTGATCTTGCTGATCAGTAAAGAACGCAAGAGCCGCCTCGGGCACTCAGGGTACAGCCCTGAATGCCCGAGGCGGCGTTATTTCGGGCTTCAACGCCGAAGCTGATGCCAAGGGGTACCCTTTCGCTGTCTGAAATATCCTTCTGGTCATGCAGCCTTGCGTCTGGCCACAAGCTGGCGGATACGTCCGCCCAGCATGACCAGCACCACAGAAGAGGCAATAAGCACAATACCCATAATCAGGGGCAGACTGAAGGGTTCGTTGAAAACCAGTATGCCAACAGCAACAGCGGTGACAGGTTCCATAACTCCCAGTACCGAGGCGAGGGTGGAGCCGATGCGCTGTACTGCCAGAATAAGGGTGAAGTTTGAAAGTACCGCTGTCACCAGCGCCAGCAGTACGGCCAGCATCAGTTCACGCCAGCTCGTGAGCAGTTGAAAACTGCTGGAGGCCAGTGAATTGATCAGGGAGCACAGCGCGCCAAAGGCCATGACATAGAAGGTCAGCATCAGGCCTGTGATGTTGGTGAGGCGCGAGACATAGATGCCGGTGATGTACAGGGCGTTACACAAGGCCGACGCGAGGGCAAGGGTGAGGCCAAGCGTGTTCATGCCCGCCAATCCTGCCGAGGCGCCGCCGATGGTGGGTTCTCCATTGCTGAGCAGGTACACCCCTGCAATGGCAAGGGTGACGGCTATGGCTGTAATGGCCGAGAAACGCTCATGAAAGAACGCTATCATGATAAGCATGACCATGACCGGATAGGAAAAATGCAGGGTGGCCACAACACCGCTAGGCAAGTGTTTAAAAGCCTGCATGAAAAGCAGGGCGGCCAGCGAATACATGAGGCTCATTCCCGCCAGTTTGAGCAGGTTGCGGCCTGAGGTGTGAAAACGCTCGCCTCGTAAAATAAGCAGGATGCCCAGAACAATGGTGGCGATGAAAAAACGGTAAAAAAGCACCGTGGCGGGAGACAGGCCCCGAGCCATGAGCGGCAGGCTGAAAAGGGGGATGAGTCCGAAGGTGGCCGAAGAGAGCAGACTGAAAAAGAAACCCATGACATCCTTCTTTATGCGCAGGAGCGCAGGCATCTGAATATCTAAGAAGGTTCGCCAAGGCAAGGTGATTGGGGCAGAGGGTTGGGGAGTCTTTTTCTTATGTTTTTTCAGATGGTTGGCAGTTATGGCAAAAAAGAAAAAAACGGCCCGCCCTGCACTGCAGGGCGGGCCGTAAGCGATGATGGCAAGGGCGGTTTTGTTCAGGGTTTTTTGGCGTCGCTTATAGTCAGAAAACGGACCAAATTCATTGCCCCCTGAAAGGGCGGTGGCGTGTCGCCTCAATGCCAAAAAATGTTGGTCTGGTAATTAACCCTACCAGAGCAAAGCGGGTATGAAAGTCTTACATTCCGGGTTGGCATTTACCGAAAACACGGTTTCCGGCGGGTCTGGCGCGTTACGGCGGTTGGCCCTGTGTGCTCGTCTTCGGGGAGTAAGGCTTTTATTTTTACCCTGTGTCAGCGGGACTGGCCCAATACAACTTCAGCCTCTGGGTGCGCCTGGCGCAAGGCTTCGTGCATGGCGGCCGCGTCAGCAAATGCCCTAAAGGGGCCAATGCGTTCGTCGCCCTTGGCGGCGCTGTAGTGCACGTAGTAGGCCTGATCGGCGTGCAGCGGGGTGCCGCTTTCATCGCTGACCACTTCAAGTTCAACCTTGCCCACGCCGCGTTTGCCAAGATCAAGCTGCTGTGCGGCTGCAAAGGAAAGGTCGATAATGCGCCCGCGCACAAAGGGGCCACGGTCGGTTACGCAAACCATGACGCTTTTGCCATTTTCCTGATCGGTCACGCGAACGACGGTGCCCATAGGCAGGGTGCGGTGGGCAGCGGTAAAGGTGTACATGTCATAGTTGAGGCCACTGGCAGTGGAGCCGCCGTGAAAGTCACGCCCGTACCAGGAGGCTTTGCCAGTAAAAACTTCGCTTTCCTGAGCGCGCTTGAGCCAGATGTCGCGGCTGTCAGTGTTTTTTCCGGAAACCAGCTGATCTTTTTTTGCGGATTTGGAAGATTTGCTGCTTTTGGCAGATTTGGACGACTTTTCAGATTTGGACGATTTGCCAGATGCTGCTGACTTTTTGGATTTGTCAGAACCGTAGGATTTCTGCGACTTTTTAGACTTTGCAGAACGCGATTCTGATTTCCGTGAAGCTTTTGACGCGTCAGAAGAAGAACCAGAAGAGAGGTTGGCTGAAGAAGAGCTTGCTGAAGCTGCGTCGGCTTTCATGGGGGCGGTCAACAACATACATGCGACCACAACAGCCAGCATGGAAGGCCAGCGTGAATACTTCATGATTGTTCCTTGGTTACTGTTCGAGGCTGTCCGCTGAGCGGACGGACCACGCCCGTGGTCCTGACCCTGGAGACCCTCCGATGACGGTAAATGCGCCTTGCGCACTGAACCTGTCAGCCTCTGTCAGGGGATGCCTTTTCTTGGTGCGGAGAATATACCGTAATAAAAACTTCGGTGTCAAACTGATAAAAATATTTATTACACACAGTTAGCGGCAATATTTTTCTAGAGAAACACTAAATTGCCAATAATGGGCAAAATTATCGTATAAGCGTTTGCAATTAGATGAGCCGATAAAGAGGGCAAAAGGTCGTCCCAGGACGGGCTGGCCTGAAATATTTTCCTCAAATGGGGGCAGCAGCGGGCTGCCCTTGGTATCGGGGGAAGGGCGTCAGAGGGGTGTTGCTTTTTGGGACTGGCCTACGGGGAGTATTTTTTGCGACAGAGCGAAATAATAGGAGTTTTAGGGGGTGGGGGTGTGGGGGAGGCGACTCTTTTGTAAAAGGGTCGCCTCCCCCACACCGTTTTCTCCCAAAAGTTTCTAATAACCTGCAGTGTTAAATGTCGCTCCGGGCGGGGCGCTGCAGCATATCTGCAAGGGCGGTGGTGGCTTCTTCGCCTGTCAGGCCCTGGCGTGGAGCCAGTTGGGGCAGGTTTTCCACGGCATCGCAGGGGCGCACATAGAGGGGCTCAATGTCTTCATCGGCATAATCGCCATGCCGGGCCAGGAGGCAAAGGGCGTTGATGTCGGGGCATGTCAGCCCGTTGCAGGCAATGACAGGCGCGCCGCCGTGAGGTTGGTGCTGTGTGTCGTTCGTTGATGGGCGCAGAAGCTCCAGAGAGCTGAAAAGAGCCGCATTGCGTTCAAGTCCGCTGCCGCAGACCCATACGGCGCGGCGGCTTTCGGGCACTCCCGCAGGCAGGGGGGCTGTGCGGCTGGCCAAAATGCGCTCCAGAGCTTCTT
>JAQVZK010000288.1 GCA_028708195.1 Desulfovibrio sp. | reverse complement strand
ACGGGGCCGTTTATCTCTACCTCAAGGCGCAGGGCATAGACCCCGCAGACGTGAAGCTGAACAATATTTCGCAAAAAGACCTTGTTGAAGCGCTTATTGTTGGATCCATTGACGCTCTGGCGGCTTCTGAACCAACCCCCATGCTCACCCTTGAAAAAGCGTCAGGCAGCCGCGAACTGGCCAGTCTGTCGGGGCTTGGTAACGATTATCCCCTGCTCATGGTAGCTTCGCGCGCGTATGTGGACGCCCATCCCGAGGCCATTCAGGCCATTGTAAACGGCACTGCCAAAGCCGTGGACTTCATCAATGCTGATCCCGTCGCTGCCGGGGTTGAGACAGCAGCGGTCACGGGCGCGCCAGCAGACCTTGAGACAAGGATGTTTCAGAAAATGGAGTGGCGGCTGCGTCTGGACGAGCAAACACTCAAGAGTTTGGGCATCACCGCCGAATTTTTGCACAGCATGGGCAAACTTAAAAAGGTGCCTGACCTTAAAGCCCATTCCCGGCCAGAGTTTGTACAGAAAGCCATAAGCAAGCCTTAATGGGATTGGCGGCGACGAGCGCCGGGGATTGTCTGTGCACGAGGTGTCGGCTGTGCGCTGACACTGGCGGCTTTTGCGCGTAGGTCGCGGCTGGTGCCAGAAAAAGAGAGAAGTCTCTTTTACAGGGCGGAGTGCTGTGCCCTGCGGGCACGGAGGCTTTTTTATTTGCTTGGTTTGCCGCCTCCGGCGGGGGCAGATGGGGGGCAGTATACTCGCTTCGCTCGGCGATCTCCCTCCGCGCCACGCAATGCCACCAACCGGTGGAACTTTGATTGGGGAAGGCGAAGCCCTGTAACAAACTGAAGCAACATAAAAGTTTTAGGGGGTGGCTTTGTGGGGGAGGCGACCCTTTTACAAAAGGGTCCCTCCCCCACAAAGCCTTTCCCGTCACAAACAGCGCCCTCTGCCTGTCGGCAGAGGGCGCTGATATCATTCAACAATGTGAAGGGGCGTTATTTTGCCTGCTGTTCAGTCGGGGCCGGGGCCTTGGGGGTTGCCTCGGGCTGTGCCGCAGTATCTGACTCGGCAGCCGGGGCCGCAGGAGCTGCTTCAGGCTGTGCCGCAGGGGCTGCTTCAGAAGCCGGAGCCGCTTCGGGCTGTGCCGCAGGGGCTGCTTCGGAAGCCGGGGCAACGGCGTCGGCTTTGGGGGCCTCAGGGGCGGCCTTGGCGGCCGCCGGAGCTTCCGTAGGTTTGGCGGTCTTGCCAAGCTTCGCGTCCATTTCTTCCATCATTTTGGCATCATAGGCAGCGGCTTCTGAGGCAGCCTTTTCAAGAGCCTCTTCCACCGGCGTAAGCTGCTTGTCGGAATCCGGCTTGGAAGTATCGGGTGCAGGAGCCTGTGGTGCGGCGGCATCCGGCGCTTTGGTTTCCGGTGTGGCCGCTTCGGGCGCTGCCTTTTCTCCGGCCGGCGTTGCGGGCGTGGCCGCTTCAGACGCGGGAGCCTTGGGCGCTGGTGCTGCGGCGGGCTTCAACACTTCTTCAAGATGGCGCAGTTTGGCCTGAGGCACAGCCTTCAGTTGCGGGCCGAGCAGCAGGGCGCTTGGCTGGGCCAGCAGAATGACAATGACGGAGCAAATAAGCAGTGCGCCGCCCATGCCGCCGTGATTGCCTTTGCGCACCATGCGGGCCAGCAGTATGGCGGCAATAATGCACATGACGCCAAGAATGGGCAGGGCACTAAGGCCAAGAATGGTTTCGCGATGTTCGGCGGTGAGGGGGAACTTGAAGAAGCCCGACATCCAGTCCAGCGTCGGGCCAAAGCCCGCAGCGGCCAGAGCCATGCCCGCATGCAGAAGGCAGAGCGCGGCAAAGATAAAGAACAGTCGCCCGCCAAGGCCCGTGAGCCCCAGGAGTGCCTTGCCAAGCAAGGGAGCTGAGAGGCAGATGACAATGAGTGCTGCGCTGACAGGGTCGTAGGCGGTCAGGCTCAGCACTGCGGCCACGGCCACACCAATCCACATGAAGGCCATACCGGCCTTGTCCTTGCGTGAGGCAGCGATGTCGCCGGGGGCGTTTCGCAGCACGCGTACCCAAGAAACACAGGCAACAATGGCCAACCAGGGCAACAGGCCCGCAGCGGCTATGAGCAGGGGCAGCCACCAGTTGGTGCTGGGCCAGGGCCAGAGCATGAGGCGCTCGCCCAAAGACTTCAGATATCCTTCGGGCTGCTGCCACAGCATAACGCCGCCAAGCCAGCAGGCCACCAGAAGAAGCAGAAGCACAAAGCCTGTCACGCCATCGTGACCCTGCGCCCTGCGGAAGGTGCCCCGCCAACCCAGAAAGAAAATACTGGTTATAAGCGGCAGCATGATCTGGAAAATACCGCCCGTAAGTCCGGCCAGAGCCGCCAGCACAAAGCCTGCGGGCAGGCTTATCCAGGCATGGGGTTTTTGCCAGCCGTGACAGAGCAGGGCCAGTGAAAAGAGGGTAAGGGCGGTGGACAGACTTTCAGGCCCGGTAAAATGGGCCAGAGGAACAAAAAGCGGGGCAGAAAGAAGAATCATGCCGCCAGCCAGGGCTGCCTGCGCGCTCAAGCCTGCCACACGGGAGAGGGTCCACATGCCCAGCACGCAGAGCACGGCACCCGCAAGGCCCGCAAGGGGGAAGAGCAGATGCGCGAAGCTGGGGCCAGCCAGACCAAGAAGGCACTGCATGCCCGCCAGATACCAGTGGTACACGGGCCAATGGGCCAGCCCCGGAGCGGCAGGGGCGAGCCACAGGCCGCTCTGGCTCGTCTGGTTGAAAATAAGGATGCTTTCGGCTTCACGCGGGCAGTACAGACCAGCGCCCATAAAGGCGGGCCATGCCTGCGCCAGCAGTATCAGCAGCAAAAAGAAGGGGCCCACGCGGCTGGCGGTTTCAAAAAATTTTTGCGCGGCATTGGGCTGAACAGCGGTAGCGGCGGGAGTGTAGACAGGGGCGGTGCCGGGAACGGGAGCGCCTGCGCTTTCTGCCGTGGGGGCGGGCTTTGTTGCCCTGCCCCGCCATGATGAAAACATGCCTCTGCCCTTGGGCTTGTCTTCATCGTGGCCGGTGGGTTGAGGCACGTAGCCTGCCGCGTGGGCTGCCTGCGAATCTTGCGGGTCAGCCGAAGCCAAGTTTGAGAACAGCAGTTCTTCGCCGTGTTCCCCATTGGGCGCATGGGCCCGAGCGTCCTGCCCAGCCCCGGTGGAAGGGGCCTGGTCCGCAGCGTCCACAGCCTCCGCGCGGCTGTGCTGGTCGTCTTCAGGCTTGGTGGAATTCTGGGTCATTGGTTCGCTCCTTCAGAAGTTGCCGCCTGTCCCACGAGCAGCACATGCCGGGACTGGCGGGCGTCAAGGTCAAGTTCCACAGTGCGCCCTTGCACGGGCAGGCTCTGGCCGTTCTGGA
>JAQVZK010000287.1 GCA_028708195.1 Desulfovibrio sp. | reverse complement strand
CCTTTATGGCCCTTTTGGCCAAGGAGGGCAGCTTTGAAGGTCAGGATGCGGATTTTAACGTTCTGAGTGATGTGGTGCAAGGGCATATCAATGTTGGCAAAGGGGAACGTAAAAATGCCCCCAGCGAAGCATTTTTTGGTGTGCTTGATGTTGCGCCACTGTTACAAGGGCAGAATGGCCTGCGCCACGGCCTCATGCGTATGGTACTCACAGGGCGCAACGATAAAGAAAATGTGGTGGAAACCACACGACTTTTGTTGATTACCGACCTGGGGTTCAGTGTAAAAACGGCCTCTGACGGTACACGCGCTGTGTTTGTGCAAAACATTGCCACGGGCAAGCCTGTGCCTAATGCTGAGGTGCGCATGCTTGGTGCCAACGGTTTGCCCGTATGCAGTGCTGCCACCAATGCGCAGGGGCGTGCCGATCTGCCTTCAACCGTTGGACTTGAAAGGGAAAAGCGCCCGGTAGCCATTGTGGCCCTTTCTCCGGCTCAGGGCGGCGGTCAGGACATGGCGTGGCTTTCTCTTGACGACTCGGCCCGCAATGTGGATTACAGCAATTTTACAGTGTCTGGCCGCCATGCCGCCAGCAATGGACTGAGTGCTTCAGTTTTTAGCCAGCGCGGTTTGTATCTGCCGGGGGAAACCCTGCACTTTGGTTGCATTGTACGCAGATTTGACTGGCAAGCCTTGCCTGTGGACCTGCCGCTTGAGGCCGTGATAGTAAGCCCCACCGGGGCTGAGGTCATGCGACGTTCCTTCACGGTTGGCCCTGAGGGGCTGCAAAATTTCACATGGACAAGCACAGAGGATGCGGCAGTCGGGCAATACCGTATGGATATCCGTCTTGTCTCCGACAAAACCGGGTACGCCAGCCCCATCCTTGGCAGCACAACCACAAGGGTTGAAGAATTTCAGCCCGATACTTTGGCCTTGGCTGCAAACTTTGAGTCAGGCGCCCCCAAGGGCTGGATACGCACTGGGGAAAAGATGCCACCCACAGTGGCAGTGGCCCGGCTGGACAATCTTTATGGCGAGCCGGCGGCCAGTCACCGCATCCATACTGCGTTTCACACGCGTAAGGGGGCGTTGCGTTTTCCTGGTTATGAAGACTATACCTTCTATGATGCCTTGTCTTCCGGGGCGCAGGACCAGTTTATGGACCTGCCTGACGTGTTTACCGACAGCAAGGGTGTCGCCAAGCTGGCTTTGCCCCTGGGTAAACTGCAGGGCAGTACTTTTTACGGCACCTTGCTGATTGAGGGCTTTGAACCCACAGGCGGCAGGGCCGTCACACGGCAGTTGTCAGCGCTGTTTTCACCGCTTGAAGTTGCGCTGGGCTATAAGCCTGAAGGTCAGGCCAACAATCTGGATTACGTGCCGCAAAATGCCAAGGCTTCATTGCGCTTGCTGGCCGTCAACAACGATCTTGCGCCCGCCGCCTTGCAGGACGCGGAGGTCGTCTTTTCTGCCCGGCGTTATGTGAACAGCCTTGTCACAGACTCCCGGGGTGAATACCGCTATGACGCCACTCCTGTTGATACTGTTATAGCGCGCCAGACTGTCAATCTTGACCCCAAGGGGCTGGTCTGGCCCATGCCTACAACCGAAGTCGGGGATTACCTCGTCACAGTTCGCCAGAAAAACGGTACCATACTGGCTCTTATTCCTTTTTCTGTAGCGGGCACGCGTCTGGCTGACCCGGCTGACCTTTCCACGGCCTCTCTGGCCAAGGGCAACCTGCGCCTCAAGCTTGAAAAGGATCAATACGCTTCTGGCGAAACCATAAGGATGAGCCTTTCTACACCGTATTCCGGCACAGGACTCATAACCGTTGAAAGAGAAAATGTGCTGGCTCATGCGTGGTTTACAGCCCAGGCTGGTGAAAGTGTGCAGGAAATACGCATTCCTGACGGTTTTGAGGGGCGCGGCTACGTTAACGTGTCCTTTGTGCGTTCACTTGGGTCTGAAGCGGTCTACATGAACCCCCACACATTTGGTGTTGCGCCCTTTACCGCCGGGATCAACCAGAGAGAGATGGGGCTGAAGCTCACGGCACCCGCGCGCGTATTGCCTGGTGAAAAAATGACTGTGCGGCTCAGTTCGCGCGTGCCAGGCAAAGCTCTGCTTTTTGCCGTGGATGAAGGCGTGTTGCAACTCACCGGCTTTAAAACGCCCGATCCGCTTGGTGATCTTTTGAGCGACCGCGCGCTTGAAGTCGCCACCTTGCAAGCTTTTGACCTGCTTATGCCCGACCACGCGCGCCTGCAAGGGCGTATCCCCGGTTTTGGCGGTGATATGGGAGCTGGGGGCGGTCGTTTTCTCAACCCGTTCAAGCGCCGTGGCGAGCCGCCTTTTGCTTTCTGGCAAGAGGTGACGGCTGTCAGCGCGGAAGGAACGGACATCACCCTTACCATTCCCGAATATGTGAGTGGGCGCATCCGCATAATGGCTGTGGGCAGCAGTGGTGCGCAGGGCTCGGCATCCACCGCGGGTAATGCCCAAGCCAGCACAGAGGTGCGTGGCACGCTTATTTTGAAGCCCCTTCTGCCTTTGGCTGTGGCCCCTGGCGACGAGTTTGACGGAGCCCTGGTCATCGCCAATACCGTCGAGGGCAGTGGCAAAGATGCCAAGGTCAACGTGAAAATAGAATGCGGCCCCGAGCTGGCTTTCCTGAGCGGGCAGGACCCACGTCCTCTCACGATCAATGAAAATGGCGAAGCTGTGGTGCGGTTCCGTATGCGGGCACAGGATCACCTGGGCTCGGCCGACGTGCGTTTTACCGCCAGCTTTGAAGGGCAGGACAAGGGCAAAAGCCTGCGCAGTCAGAGCCTTTCTGTGCGGCCCCCCGCGCCTCGTGTGCGTACCGAACAGGTGGTTCCCATCACGGGCACGATGGATGTGTCTGTAGCCAGAGACATCTACCCTTATGAAGCGCAGGGGCAGGCCAGCGTATCGGCCCTTCCCGTGCTTGGCTTGCGTTCCTTGCTGGACAAGTTGGATACGTATCCCTATGGCTGCACAGAACAGCTCATCAGCCGCGCCATGCCTTACGCCGCGCTGCTGGCCAATCCGGCATTGCGTGAAATAGTCCTGCGCAACCCCAAGGCTTCGCCAGAACTGGTGGCAAAGCGGGGCAATGCTGTCATCAGCGCCGCTCTTGATACCATACGCAGCAACTACGTCTATTATGAGGGCGTCCGTCTTTGGCCAGCATCACCGGCCAATGATTTTGTTACAGCATATGCGGGTGACTTTCTTCTGACCCTGCGTGAAAGCGGGGTAGCCGTGCCGGAAGGGTTGACCCGTAACATCCTTGATGACCTGGAAAGAATTGTACAGCGTACACCTGTTGATATTGATGACGGGCGTATCAAGGTTTATGGCGCATGGGTACTTTTGCGCGATGGACGCATAATGACGCAG
>JAQVZK010000286.1 GCA_028708195.1 Desulfovibrio sp. | reverse complement strand
CTGGAGCAGGCCGTGCAGGTGGACGGACATACGGTGCGCGAGCACGTGCACCCGCGCTTTTTCCCTCATCTGACGGGGCTTGGCAGCGTAACCTTTCTTGCGGGCATTGTGCTGATGTTCGCCGGAGTTGAGGTGCAAAGCGTGCAGGCCACTGCCATGAAGAAACCGGAGCGGGATTTTCCCATAGCCATGCTGCTGGCGGCGGCTATTGCCTTTATTATCTACATGTTGGGTTCATTGGCCGTCGCCGCCGTGCTTTCGCCAGCGGAAATGAGCCTCACGGCCGGTCTTATGCAGGCGTTTTCGCTTATTTTGCACAAGTTTGGCCTGGATTTTCTGATACCGGTGGTGGCCCTGCTCATAACCTTTGGCGGGGTGGGCAATGTTATGGCCTGGGTATCCGGCCCGAGCAGGGGCATGTTGCAAACGGCCCGCGAGGGCGAAGCGCCACCCCTGCTTGGCAAAGAGAACAAAGCGGGGGCTCCGGTGGCCTTGCTGGCCATTCAGGGCGTTATTGTTGTTCTTTTGAGCTCCATCTACTTTGTGGTTGAGAACGTCAGCGTGGCCTTTTTTATCCTTACAACGCTCACGGCCAGTATTTATCTGGCCATGTATCTGCTTATGTTCAGTGCGGCCATACGGCTGCGCATTACCATGCCAGACTTACCTCGGCCTTATCTTGTGCCGGGCGGACTTACTGGCATGTTTCTTATTGGCGGCGTAGGCTTTCTTGGAGTGGCCTTCGCCTTTACTGTGGGTTTTTTTCCGCCGCAGAACCTGCCCATAGGCGATCCCGCCCTGTATGTGTGGCTGGTTGCTGGCGGATTATGTACTTTTCTGGCTATTCCGCTGCTTATTCAGGCATGCAAAAAACCGCAATGGAAGCGCGCGGCGGAGGCAGAAAACAGTGGTTCAATCAACGGCAACAATGGAGAATAGAGCATGACTGCAAAAAACACCCTGCGTAATACCGTGCTTGACGACACCTACGCCGCGTCTGATATGGCCAATGCCATGCCGCGCTACGAAATGCCCCAAAATGAACGTCGCCCCCGCGACGTATATCAGGCCATTCATGACGAGCTTATGCTGGACGGCAATTCGCGTCAGAATCTGGCCACATTCTGCCAGACCTGGGTAGACCCTGAAATCAACCAGATCATGGCCGAATGCGTTGATAAAAACATGATCGACAAGGACGAATACCCGCAGACAGCCGAAACAGAAACACGTTGCGTGCACATGTTGGCCCATTTGTGGAATTCGCCCGACCCCAAGGGTACGCTTGGCTGCTCCACCACCGGCTCAAGCGAAGCCGCCATGCTTGGCGGGCTTGGCATGAAGCGCCGCTGGGTCAACATGCGCAAGGCTGCGGGCAAGCCCTATGACAAGCCCAATATGGTGTGCGGCCCCGTACAGGTTTGCTGGGAAAAGTTCGCCCGTTACTGGGATGTGGAACTGCGTGAAATACCGATGGAAAAAGACCGCCTGATCATGACCGCAGACGAGGTCATCAAGCGCTGCGACGAAAACACCATCGGCGTTGTGCCCACACTGGGCGTGACCTTCACCGGCCAGTACGAGCCTGTGGAAGAAGTAAGCAACGCCCTGGACAAGCTGCAGAAAAGCAAAGGATGGGACATCCCCATCCACGTTGACGGTGCCAGCGGCGGTTTTCTCGCGCCCTTTATTGATCCCGACCTGCGCTGGGACTTCCGCCTGCCCAGGGTCAAGTCCATCAACTCTTCGGGCCACAAGTTCGGCCTTGCCCCTCTGGGCGTTGGCTGGGTGGTATGGCGTGAAAAGGCCGACCTGCCTGAAGACCTTATTTTCAATGTGAACTACCTTGGTGGCAACATGCCCACCTTTGCCCTCAACTTCTCGCGTCCTGGCGGGCAGATTATTGCGCAGTATTACAACTTCCTGCGTCTCGGCAGGGAGGGCTACCGCCGCATTCACCAGAACTGCTATGACACGGCCCGCTTTTTGGGTGATGAAATCGGCAAGCTCGGCCCCTTTGAGGTGCTGTACAACGGGCGTGGCGGCATCCCTGCCCTGTGCTGGGCCTTCAAGCCCAAGGCCAAGGTCAACTACACCCTGTACGACCTCTCTGACCGCCTGCGTTCACGCGGCTGGCAGGTGCCGGCCTACTCCATGCCTGCCCACCGCGAAGACCTTGTGGTCATGCGTGTGCTGGTACGTCACGGTTTCAGCCGTGATATGGGCAGCCTGCTTATTGAGGACATCAAGAGGGCCATGAGCCACTTTGATTCGCACCCTGTGAGCAAGCCTCTTACCGAGGCTGAAGCTGGCAGCAACAGCCACGCTGGACGCCATGCCAAAAAATAGACACTGAACCGTTTCACCATTGCCTCTTCATCTCACCCTTGAGGCAATGCCATGCTTTGAGCCCTGTCTTCCCGTAACCGGCTTCAGTTCAGACGCTCCTGTGGCACACTGAACTAAAAATAAAGGTTTTAGGGGGAGGGGGCGTGGGGGAGGAACCCTTTTGCAAAAGGGTTCCTCCCCCACAAAGCATTCCAAAGTACAAACTCACCCAAAGCATCACAGCCTCCCCAAAAGTCCCCCCAAAAAACTCCTCCAGAAGCATTCCCCAACCCCTCCCCCACAAAGCATTCCAGGTGCCCCCCCAAAAAGGGCCGCCCCTGCATGGCAGGGGCGGCACTTGTATATCCCGGCTTTGGCACTTGGCTCAAAACCGCAATGCGTCTCACAGGGCTACTTGAGGTTGATTACCCGCACGTCACCCCTGGTTTCATTTACCTTTTTTCTAAAACTCTGGCGACGGTCCTCACCGTCCACAAGCCCGGCCAGCCATTCGGCCACATGCAGCACGGGGTGCTTGTCGTGCATGTTGATGAGGCAGCGACCGATGCCCATCTTGCACGAGGGGCAACCCACAATCACCGGACCGGTATAGTCTTCGCCTATGGCTTCGCCAAGCCTCTCCTGTTTGCGAGTACGCAGCAGGTTGTAAATCTGGGGCGAGGTCATGGCTCCCATGCCGGATTCGCCGCAGCAACCTGGGTTCAGCGCCACCTTGGCCCCGCTGAAGTCACTCAGGGCGCGCACCACCTGCTGCTGCCCCTTGACCTTGTGCACGTCGGACCACTCACAGTGGCAGGCGCCGTGATAGATCAGTTTGGAGCCTTCGGGCAGGGGCGCGCTGAGGTTCTCGGGTGAAAGCAGGGGCAGGGTAAGCTGCGCCACATCGCGCATCACAAGATCAGGGAACTGCGCCTGCATGTCCATACGCTCCAGCCCGTCGCGGCAGGAACCGCAGGCCGTGACCAAATACTTGCAGTCAAAGCCCTGCTTGGTCAGGTTGGGCAGCATGGATGCCAGATACTGGCGATTCTGGGCCATATTGTCTTCAAAGGCCGTGTCCATTCCTGCTGCCAGCAGGGGAAGCCGCAACACATGTG
>JAQVZK010000285.1 GCA_028708195.1 Desulfovibrio sp. | reverse complement strand
CAGGTCAACCAGGGCGATTCGCACGTCTTTTTCTTCATCAAGCAAGCGGGGGAGCAGGTTGGGCAAAAAGTCTTCTGCCTGTGGGCCCAGGTTCTGAAACGCTTCTATGGCCACCTGCCTGACCCTGGGTGAAGGATCTTCAAGAGCCAGAGTTATTTCATCCAGATTTTCGGTGACGCTATAACGGCCAAGAGCGTAAATGGCCATCATGCGCTGCATGGGGGCCTCGCTACGAGCCCTTTCTTTGAACTGGATGTTAAGCTTGGGGCTGTGCAAATTGATGCACGCCTCCAGGGCCATTTCCTGCACATCAACATAGCGATGGTCCAACTGGGAGAAGACAATATCTTCCGCTTCCGGGCAGGCGTGCTGATTGCCAAAAAACACAAGTGCGCTCTTGAGAACTTCTGCATCTTCCGATTCTTCAATAATAGAAAGAAAGAACGGAGTGTCAGTACATTCACCCAGTTTGGCCACTTCAGCCACGGCCGCACGGCGCAAGTCTGGGCTGACCCGCCAGAAGACGTTTTTTAGCTCCTCAACCGGCCTGTGGTCATTGAGAAGACGACAGGCCGCCATGCCCACTGATATGCGCGCTTCGTCTTCGCTGCGCAGGGCATCGCGAAGCTTGTCGTTGTAGCCAAGGGAGGCAATGGCGTGAATGGCCGCCTCATAAAGTTCGGATTGACGATCCGCATCAAGGCCCGTGGCCAGATTGATTATGGCCTCTGTGGCGGTTTCGTTGCCAATGGCGCTCAATCCTTGCAGGGCAGCCAGCAAAATGTCTTCATCGTTGTCTGCAAGGGCTTCAAGCAGGTAAATACGCAGGCGTTCCTGCGATTTTGCCGCCAGCAGGGACAAGGAGCGGACGCTCAAAATCTGCACGATGGCTTTGACTATTTTGTGCCGCAAGGGAACACTGACATTTTCAAGCGAGCTGAAAAGAAGCGGTATGGCTTTAATGTCGCCCATGCCGCCGAGAGCATCGATGATTGCTGAACACACCAGCGGTGATGCCTGGGGCAGCAGTTTTACAAGCCCGTTGGCGGCCGAAGAGTCCTTGATTTTGGCAAGAGCTTCAACCACTGCGAACTGCACCCATTCTTCATCATACATGGCCTGACACAACTGGGGCACGGTTTCAGGAAAGGCCAGGTTGCCCAGGCTAACGGCTGCCTGATAGCGCACATTGACTTCTGGATCCTTGAGCAAAGCCTTGGCAAGAAGCAGGGCCGCCTGATGCGTGGGGGAGTAGCCGAGAATGTCGGTAATGAAGATGCGTATATCCGGGTCTTCATCCTGCAGATAGGGCTGCATGCTTTCAATGCTGTCCTGTCCGATTTCGCGCAAAATATCCATAGCCACGTTACGAACAGGAGCTTCATCACTACGAAGCAGAGACAGCAGGGCTGTGACCACGTGCGGCCCCCGGATTTTGCGCAGGGCATACTCCGCAGCTTCCTGAATGCCTATATTACTACTTTTGATAAGCGCGCAGAGTAGGGGGATGGCTTCGTGCAAGGCCATATCGCCAGCACTGAAAGCGGCATCGCGAATAGTGGCGCTGTCGTCAGACTGCAGTGCTTCAATTACTTGCGGAGCCGTGTTGAGCGAATTTTCCATAGTATTGCTTCCTGCTGCGCTACGGGTCAGCCTTTGACGATTGTCATGATGGCTTGGGCGATATCGTCCGCATCGAGAATCTGATTGGCCAGTTTGGCGTCAATAACAGCCTTGGGCATACCGTACACTACGCATGAAGCCTCATTCTGGGCAATGAGGCAACCGCCTTTTTCTTTTAATATTTTTGCGCCTTCGCAACCGTCTGCCCCCATGCCTGTGAGCATAACCCCCAGGGTGCGGCGTGCCATGTTTTTTCCGGCGCTTTCCATAAGCAGATTCACCGTGGGCTTGTATAAAGCGTCACGGGGTTCGTCGGTCACAGCTATCTCGGGCAGAGGCCCGCGCATGCGCACGCTTATGTGCCGCCCGCCTGGGCAGATGTAGGCATGGCCGTTTTTAAGGCGATCGCCGTCTGCCGCTTCAGTGACGCCAATGTTGCACACGCTGTCGAGTCTTTTGGCAAATGGCCCGGTAAAAGCCGCAGGCATATGCTGCGCAACAAGGATGCAGGCTGGCAGGCCAGAGGGCAAGGCAGACAGTATCTTCTGCACCACTGGCGGCCCCCCCGTGGAGACACCAACCACTACAAGATCACGTGGCCCGTGGCAGGGGGTTTGAACATAGTCTGCTGGCTGCGAAGGTTGCATGCGCGGCAGAGGGGCGGTCGGCATGGCTATATTGTTGATGCGGCGGTACTTGAGGCGGATAATGGCCTTGCGGCGAGCCAGTGCTGTAACCTTGCGCCGCAGTTCAAGACCAAAAGCGTCACGGTCATTGCTCATGTTTTTGGGGATAAAGTCCAAAGCACCGTATTCCATCGCCTTGAGGGTGCTTTCTGCGCCACTTTCAGTGAGGGAGCTTATCATGAGCACGGGCATGGGGGTGGTTTTCATCAGGCGCTGGAGTGTTTCAAGGCCGTCAAGGCGCGGCATTTCCACATCCAGTGTCATAACATCTGCATCAAGCTCCTTGGCTTTTTGCAGGGCTTCCAGTCCGTCTCTAGCTGTGCCGACAACCTTGATTTCCGGGTCCTGCTCCAAAAGAGTGACAATGGCATTGCGCATAAACGTTGAGTCGTCCACCACGAGAACTCGGGTCATACAGATTGCTGCTCCACTATGAATTTGTCCTTCAAAGGACGGATTTTATCCTACGTCAGGCCTTGGCATTTTACAAATAAAAAATGGCTTGCCAAAATTCAACGTCTCGCATATGTTCCCTTTCTCAACGGGATGTGGCTCAGCTTGGCTAGAGCGCAGCGTTCGGGACGCTGAGGCCGCGCGTTCAAATCGCGCCATCCCGACCAGCAAACCAAAGGGTTTACGGTAATGCCGTAAACCCTTTTTATTTTGGTAGGCTATAAATAAATTGCGCGGTGTGAGAAGTCATCTGGTGTACTATGTTGACATCGATGCCATGATCTTGCATAGTCTCAGCACAACTGCTTTACACATCCCGAAGATTGCCCCGGTTCTCCGGGGCTTTCTTTTTTTAGCGCGAAGAAAAATCGTGTCCGCTGCATCAAGGGCCTGTCGGGCATCAAACTTCTATGTAAAAAAAGTGATGGCTGCCGCCCCATCTCTGAGGTGCAAACGAAGCCTGCAGGCAGGGGAGTGCCAAAGACGGCCATACCCTCGTGAGGTCTTGAGGCGGTTATACGAGCCTTTTCTTGGTTTCATTAAAGCTTTCAAGCAGTTTCATAGCTTGAGGGTTTTGCGGTGTTTGTACCCCACAGCGCGCTACAAAGCAGAGAAAGAGCAGGGCTTCTTCAGGGTCAGACATGCTGTTGCAAACAATATCATAGTATTCGCCTCTGGAGGCTTGATCGAATTTTTTTACACTTTC